>JAGQZA010000003.1 GCA_020435805.1 Flavobacteriaceae bacterium | reverse complement strand
TTTCGCATACTAAAGAATCTATTTCTTCCTATTTAATTACCCCATTTACAAAGCCTATGAATATTCAATATGAAGGGGAAATATTTGAATTAAATGTTTCATTCAAGCCTTTGGGGGTAAATCATTTTATAAATAAAAACCTAAGCTCTTATAAGAAAGGTCAATTTAACAACTTCGTTCCAGACTCAAACTTCTTAGAAGATTTAAATACCGTATTTAAATTAAAGGATGAAACATCCATGATACAAGGGTTAGAAAAATTTTTACTTTCAAGAATGCAAAATTTTGAGCATCCTTTTTTACAAAATGTAATTGATAATCTAACGGAAGATATTTCAGTTACTTTTTCAGAATTATCTAATTCGTTGAACATAAGCCCCAAAACCTTAATAAAGCACTTTTCTAAACACCTTAATTTAAAACCTTCCGAATACAAACGGATTTTAAGGTTTCGTATGGCTTTAGATAAAAATTCAGAAAATGAAATTACGGAAAGCCTTACAGAAATTTCGAATCACGCAGATTTTTTTGACCAGGCACATATGATACATGAATTTCGCTCTCTTTCTAACCATTCTCCTAAGAAACTCCTCAAAATGATCACATTTTTGGAAAATGGAAAATTAAAATGGCTTTTTCAATAAAAGTCAATTTTATACAATTATAGGCTTTTAGTTTTTAGTTAATTCGCACCCTAATTATTTTATAAATTATTCAATACCATTGAAGATTTAATAAAATACTTGGAATAAGTTTTTAATCAAATTAGCCCCAATGATTCGAATAACTTATAATTTTTTTAATACTATATCATTTAAGAGAGTGAAGCTATTTTGTTTACTCCCAACAAATTATTTTCAAGGGGGAACATTTAACAAACAAAATTCCGCTCAAAATGAAAACCATAGTTAGGATATTAATTTTTGTATCCCTTTTTAATCATTCTTTAGCTCAGGTAGGTGTTAACACCACCTCGCCCAAGGGAATTATTGATATTGAAAGCAGTGTATTAGGTATTGTCCCTCCACGTGTTGCATTAACAAGAACCATTATTTCAAGTCCGGTTATAAACCCTAATCCCACACCAAGTTCTACCCCCTTACAAGATGGGACACTAGTGTATAATACAAACACCGTTAATGATGTTTCCCCCGGGTATTATACTTGGATTAAGGACCGATGGAAAAGACTATCGTCCGAACCCAGTTTTTTTGTTTTTAAAACCGTCGATATTCCCAATGCATTAGTAGATGATGCTGAGTTTTTACTAGGTGAGTTGGAGGATAATTATACGGCAAATGTTATACGGATAACCCATTCAAACCCAATTAGCGGCAGTGCTACTTTAGGGGGGATTAGTGATGGTATTCACGGAAGGGTATTATATATATACAATAGTGGTACTACAGATATAAAACTTTTATCCAATAACAATTCAGCCTCTGTTGGCAGCAATAGATTCTCCCTTCAAGGGGATGTTATTGTTAAATCCGGCAGTGCTGCCTTACTTATCTATGACGAATTTTATGCAGGGGGATTGCTGCCAGCAGGGGGAAGGTGGATTCCTATTATTACAGGCAATTAAAATCAATTTATCATGATAACAACTAAAATAAAAGATAACCTTGTACTAATTATAGGCTTTGTAATTACAAGTATGGTATATCTATTAAACAGGTTATCAAATTCAGATGTTTTTGAATATTTATTAGAAGTGCTAGCATTTTGGGAGCCTATGGAGCTAGACGAGCTAATTTTAGTTTGGCTTATTCCTTTTTCCGTTTTTTGGGTGATTAATGAATATCTAAAAATTAAGAAAAAGTATTTAGAGCAAAAAGAAAAAGTATATCATAATATTGTTTACGCAAGCAATCATATTTTAAGGAATTTTTTACTTCAATCACAAATATTAAAAATTGAAGCTGAAGAAAATTCATCTTTCAATAAAGAGGTTATAGAAATTTTTGATAAATGCATATTGGATGCGGAGAATCAAATCATAAAACTTTCAAAATTGAAAAGTCTGGAAGAGGAGGATATTTTTAATAGCATTAAAATTAAAAAAACATTACCCAAGCCACCCATCGCGGTCAAGACTCCGGTATTGAATAGCTTCTGAAAATATGGTGCTATTACCTACTAAAACTTATGATTAAACAGCCCGAAGGATTCAATATGGTATTGGTGTTTTTAGCTTTAAAAGCGGTTTTACTTGCCATAATACTTAAAATTGTACACAATAATACTTCCTGCTTCACCATTATGTGTAACAGTAAGGCAGAAATACTAAAAGAAATTAATGACTATTTAAAATTATAAACTATGAAACGAATACTATTGTTACTTGTTTTTATCGTTTTTACAACTAAATCGTTTTCACAAGATTCTAAGATTAGTTTAGAAATTAATTACCCTCTTCCAGACCATTCCTTTGTAAGAGAAAGCTACCACGGAATTATTGATGTTGGAGTTGATTACACTTTTACTAATTTGAATTTCCTAACTATAGGGGCAGCTGTCAATGGTGTAATCTTAAATAAAAAGATAAAGGAAAATAATGGGTTTGAAGATTTTAGGATTACATCGTATGTTATTCAACCAAAAATAGTTACAGAATTAGATTTAGAATCTGTCCCCAGATTTCATCCCTCTGTTGGAATAGGATATTCCCTTTTAATCTTTGATGCTTCTAATGGGTATGATGGGCTGGATGCTTCTGATACAACCAAAAGTGGATTTAATTTGAATATTGGACTAGCTTATAATTTAAGCGAACGGTTTTTTGTTCAAATTCAATATGACTTTATTTTATTAAAATATACTGTTGAAGATTCAGATATAAAATTCAATACAACAGATAATCTAAACCTTTTAAAAATAGGCTTTGGGTATCGATTATAAACATTTAAAGAAGTAGGGATTTGCTTGCGATATTGAATTAAAAGCATTCCCCTCTGGTGCGCTGTCGCCTGTACCGAGCGTAGTCGAGGTACAAAGAGTGCCCATCTTCTCTTCTATGGCATTTATAATGCCTCCTTACTACCCTCTCGTTCGCTTTTGCTAAGTGTATCTATCTTATTGCTTAATCCGATTTTTTACACCAGCTAATTTTCATTCAAATAAAAAGGTTCAAACTCTCGTATATAGCAAGGATACTTATTAGTAAATATGCTTTTTTCAAATGCCTGTTCATATATCTTAGGAAGTTCATTAAATCTTTTTCTTCTCTTCCTCTCAGCACGCCTAAAGCTTATAAAATCAAAAGTACTACTCAACATCATAACAACTTCAACAACCTCACAATTATTTACAAGTTCAATAGATGTTCTATCTAGTCCAACCATCTCAAATGATAATTTTTTTTCATAAACAGGGATTTCTACTTGAAAATAACCTTCAAAATCCGTCCTAGCAACTTCTACTGTATCTTTAATTAAAATTGAAACACTTGGTAAGGTTACCAAGTTGTCATCAATAACCCTTCCAGTAATTACTTTACTCTGAGAAAAAAGATTATGTAATGGTGTAAAAAGTAGAACAGAAATTATTAATATATTTCTCATTTAGATTATTATTTTTTAGGTTGGTATTTATGTGTATGAGGGTATTCTACAGATCTTTCCTGACCATAAATTCTATTCAAAAATATAAGACTTGCATTTGGAGTTCTGGACTTTTCTATTTTAAGTTTTATATCTCCCGATTTTTCAAGATTAGTTTCTGTTGCCCCCTCTGGAAGGTTGAATCGTCAAATACTATTAAATAGAATTATATTAAAAAGTTATAAAGAATTCCCACTTAAATGCTCAACAAAATAAAATATATATTTGACAAGGGATGGCACTCAGCTAATTTTCATCCAAATAATATAATTTCAACTCCTGAGTATAACAAGGATATTCAGATTCAAATAAATTTCTTAAAAACGCTTGCTTATAAATATTTGGAAGCTTTTTGAATCTTTTTTTTCTCTTTCTATTAATGGTTTTTAAAGTAATAAAGTCATAAGTGAAATCTAACATCATTACAACTTCCACATTATCACATTTATCTAAAAGTTCTATAGTTGTTTGTTCTAGTCCAATAGAAAAAAATAATATTTTTTTTTCAGAAGCATGTATGTCTATTTGGAAAAAACCATTCAAATCTGTTTTACCAACCACAATCGTATCATTAGTTATGATAGATACCCCTGGCAAAATTTCAAAATCCTCGGCAATCACTCTTCCTTTAATCGTTTTATTTTGAGAATAAAGATTATACGTTGACAGGCTAATCAAAGTAAAAATAATTAGCTTTTTCATATTATTAATTTTTGGATTCATAAAGATATGTATAATTGAATTCTTTAGATATATTTTGACCAATACCTCCCTCTGGTGCGCTGTCGCCTGTACCGAGCGTAGTCGAGGTACAAAGCGTGCCCATCTTCTCTAGTAACCTAACGGTAAAGTGGGAGTAATAGCTTTTTCTATTCTTTTTTGCATTGCCCAAAAAAGAATCAAAAAAGTCTAGCCTACCGATTCTTTTCCACCCGTCATGCCCTCCCTTCGGAACACGCACAACTCGTCCCGTCTAGCGGGACTCAAACAGTACTTAGTTCTTATCGAAGGTTCAGGCGACGGGTCCCGGAGTCTAATCAAAGGGCGGTTTTTGGCCTATCACTTCAAAGTTAGACACACTTTGGAAAAGCGCGCCAGTTTCTTACCCCAACCAGCCATCCCGATCCCCTTCGATACAATTTTGCTTCTTTGAAGCAAAAATCACTCAGGGTGCTTTTTATCCTAGCCATCCATCCCGGTCCAAACTCCGGTATTGAATGGCTTCTGAAATATGATTGCCGTTAATTTGCTCTTGCCCCTCCAAATCGGCGATGGTTCGAGCTACTTTTAAAATGCGGTCATAAGCTCGTGCCGAAAGGTTAAGACGTTCCATAGCATTTTTCAACAGAGCTAAGGAAGCTTCGTCCAACTTGCAAAAGGTTCGGATTTGCTTTACCCCCATTTGGGCGTTGTAATGAATGTTTTCCAATGCTTCAAAACGTTTGGCTTGTAATTCTCTGGCTTTGGTGACCCGTTCCCGTATGTAAATACTTTGCTCCCCTTTTCGGGTGTCGCTTAGTTTTTCAAAAGGTACGGGGGTCACTTCAATATGGATATCGATTCTATCCAACAGCGGCCCCGAAATCTTACTCAAATAGCGTTGCATTTCGGCCGGAGACGAGGTAACGGGTGCATTGGGGTCGTTAAAATACCCTCCCGGACTGGGATTCATACTGGCCACCAACATAAAACTGGCGGGGTAGGTTACCGTGAAACGCGCTCTAGAGATGGTAACATCCCTATCCTCCAAAGGTTGCCGCATGACTTCCAGCACACTACGTTTAAACTCGGGTAGCTCATCCAGAAACAAAACCCCATTGTGCGCCAAAGAAATCTCACCGGGTTGGGGGTATTGGCCACCGCCCACCAGTGCGACATCTGAAATGGTATGATGGGGACTTCGAAACGGGCGGCTGGTCATAATCCCTCCTTTCTCCAAAGTACGGCCTGCCACACTATGGATTTTGGTCGTTTCCAGTGCTTCCGTTAAAGTTAAAGGCGGTAAAATACTGGGGAGTCGCTTGGCTAACATCGTTTTTCCGCTACCCGGTGGGCCAATGAGGATGATATTGTGACCACCGGCAGCCGCTATTTCCATACAACGCTTGATAGATTCCTGCCCTTTTACATCACTAAAATCAAACTCGGGGTTTTCGAGATGTTCATAGAATTCGGCTTTCATATCTACTATTGTTGGCATGATTTCTTTCCCTTCGTTAAAAAAGTCAACAACTTCTCTAATAGAGGCTACTCCATACACCTGTAAGCCTTCCACAATAGCTGCTTCTTTGGCATTTTGAATGGGTAGAATGAAACCTTTAAACCCTTCCGCTTTGGCATTAATGGCAATGGGCAATGCCCCCCGAATGGGTTGCAGGGAACCGTCCAAAGACAATTCGCCCATAATGATATAATCCGACAAGGGATATTGTTCCTCAATTTGACCCGTGGAAACTAAGATTCCCATAGCTAGGGTTACGTCGTAAGCAGAACCCTCTTTGCGCATATCGGCTGGAGCCATGTTTAAGGTAATTTTCTTTCCGGGAATTTTGTATCCGTTGTTCTGAAGGGCAGCAGCAATACGATAATTGCTTTCTTTAATGGCATTATCGGGTAGTCCTACCAAGTGGTACCCAACGCCAATATCGGTATTCACTTCAACAATAATGGTGGTGGCTTCCACGCCAAATACGGCACTCCCATACACTTTTGTAAGCATAGCTTATAAGTTTTAAAAAACGTGTGGGAGTTATTTTGTGAAAATAATAAAAATTATTCAATAATGTTTAAGGATATCAAATTGTTCTGAATGGCAAAAACAACCAAGCCTGCCAAGTTTTTTACCCCAGTTTTTTCAAGAAGGTTTTTTCGGTGTACTTCAACCGTTCGCTTACTAATAAAAAGGGCATCGGCAATTTCTTGCGAAGTTTTTTGAAGACAAATAAGCTCTAAAACTTCTTTTTCACGTTGAGTGATAAAATCTTCATCAAAGAAAGTTTTTGCTTCACTTTTATCGGAATTTTTAAGTCCCTTTACGGCTTCCATGACGTAGCTATCATAGTAAAACCCATTATAGAATACCTGTTTAATGGTATGCATCACTTTTTGAGTGGGCGAATTTTTTACCAAATACGCCGCCGCTCCTACATCAATCATATTTCTAATAAAGGGCTTGGTATTATAGGTAGTAAGGGCAATGATGCTAATCTCCGGATAGACTACATGAATGGTCTTGGTAGCTTCTACCCCATTTAATTCTGGCATTTTAATGTCCATAACGATGATGTCCGGCAACGTGGTGCAACTTGCCAAATATTCCAGCAATTCTTTTCCGTTGGAAGCCTGAAAAACAATGTCAATTTCTGGGTCTTTGGAGAGAATATGAGACATTCCAACCCGAAAGAGTTCTTCATCGTCGGCAAGAATCAATTTAATTTTCATGATAAGCAGGGCTTGCTATAGTTACCTGTATTCCATTGCCCGGACTGGATTGAATATCACAAACGGCATTCATTAAAATAGCTCTGTTTTCAATTCCACTCATTCCCAGACCTTTGGCATTTCGGGCTTTTGAGAGTTCAAATCCTTTTCCGTTATCGGAATAGTGTAAAGATACCATCTTTTCTTCAGTAAGTAAAGTAACCTTAATTTTTGTTGCTTCAGAATGTTTAATGGTATTGTTAAATAACTCTTGAAGAATTCTGAATAGATGCAATTCGCTAGTAGAAGAAAGTAAATTTTGTGTATAATTAATAGCTACCTCCAGTTGAAACTTTTGGGTTTCGGCAATTTCTTCACATAACTCTTCCACAGCGGCTTGCAACCCAAATTTTTCCAGTGTGGGTGGCAGCAAATCATGCGCAATACGACGGGAATTTTCCAACACGGTGGAGGTTACTTTATGAATACTTTCCCCAATTTTATTGGCTTCGGAAGCGGTAATATCCGATTCTGTTAAAAAGTTGGCATTTAGGGAAACTACATTGAGTTTGGAGCTAATGGCATCGTGTAAATCCTGGGCGATACGTTTGCGTTCTTCTTCTTGCGTAACAATGGTATTTTGCAATAATTCTTTTTGGTATTCTATTTCCAGTGCTGCTTTTTCCAATTCGGTTTTAATAATCTTTTTTCGGGAGAAATAGAAAAAAAGGACAATGGCCAGCGACATGAATAGCAACAGGCCTATGGCAATAAGGATGATGTTTACGATTTGGTTTTCGCTACTGAATAATTCTTCTACCATTCCACGAAGATAGGAAATTGTGCAACTTCAACTTATAATTTTGAAGGATTGTAATTCGAGTAATTCTTCCACCATTCTATAATAATGATTAGCTGAAAACCCAGATACAAAAACCTATTTACATTTACTAGTGTATCAGAAACAGAAATAGGAATGTTAATATTTAACACCAAATTTCCGGAAGCAAAAATTAATGAACTGGATAATAAGTAGATAAGTATGGCAGAATTAATAAAAACAAAGTCTGTTTTTTTTTGACTTAATGATTGGTATAAATATAAAATGGAATAAATAACAATGATTAAATTCGAAATAACGGCAGCTATAGGGTTATATCGTAAGTACAAACTTGGGTCCTGTACATATTGTATGGAAAATATGAGTAGTCCAACTATTATAATAATCTTAATAAATTTCTTTTTCAATAAATGGTAATAGAACATGGACAAAGAAAGAAATTGAAAAAGTAAAAAGTAAAAGAAAAAAAACAAGGTACTTTCTCCTTCAAAAAATATTTTATGAAGTTTTGAACCTAATTGAACTACTGCTATGAGAACTAAATAAATTGTAAAATAACTAAAGGCCTTACTGAATTTAGTAAAGCCTTTTAAGTAGAGTATGGGTAGGAATAATGATAGAAATATGGTTAAATCAGCAATGAAATCAAATATATTTTCTATAACAATCTCACTCATTTACTAAGTAAAATTAATTTAAAGGACTACTAGGATCACAGCTTGGTGGGCAAGGATCTGTAAAATCCCAGATGCTATTGGTCCCGGCTCCGGCAGCTTCCCCAGCTGCAGGTAATAAATCGCGATACACTCCATTTCGATCTTGTTCGGTTCCCACGATGACCAGTTTTTCTTCCCCATTATCCGATGCCAGATAGGCTCTCACCATAGGAGACCCGGTTTGTCCTTGAATTTCGGCCAAGGCACCTTGTAAATCGGCAATGGGGATTAAAAATGCGGTAGCATTGTTTACCGGAGTATTCCGATAATTAGTGGTCCAAGCAATGGCTTGTGTCAAAGTAATTTTTCCGTCTGTGGCACTCATAATGTTATTTTTTTAGTTAGTACTCGTTTTTGTAATACCCTAAAAATAACAAAACCCTCGTTGTAAAGCGAGGGTTTTATATAAATTCTACTAAAGAAATTATTAAAGTTTTTTAATAAGCTGACTTGTAGAGGAATTAGAAATTTTAGATACTTCTTTGGTCTCAATGGCTGAAAGCGTTCCTTTTGCTACTATTTTTCCCAACTCCACACCCCATTGATCGTAGCTAAAGATATTCCATATCACGCCCTGCACAAAGAGTTTGTGCTCATACATGGCGATAAGACTTCCCAAGGATTTTGGCGTTAGCTTTTCAATTAAAATAGTATTGGTAGGCCTGTTGCCTTCAAACTTTTTGAAATTATTCTCCACACCACTTTCATAGGTACCCTGTAACAAGGCTTCGGTCTGCGCAAAACAGTTTGCCAGCAACTTATTTTGATGGTCTTTATTTCCATAAAGCGATTCAGAAAACGCAATAAAATCGCAAGGAATCAACTTTGTACCTTGATGAATTAGTTGAAAAAAGGCGTGTTGCGCATTGGTTCCGGTGCTTCCCCACACAATGGTTCCTGTTTGGTAGTCGATGGGGTTTCCATTTCTATCGACACTTTTTCCATTACTTTCCATAATCCCTTGTTGGAGATACGCCACCAACTTACTCAAGTATTGAGAATAAGGCACCATACACTCACTTTCGGCTTCAAAAAAATTATTGTACCACACCGAAAGTAATGCCAAAATGACCGGGATATTTTCTGAAAAAGGAGCTCCCCTAAAATGAACATCCATTTCATGAGCACCCTTCAGTAAATCTTCAAAATGTTGATAACCCACTGCACAGGCAATAGACAACCCTACCGGGCTCCACAACGAAAAGCGCCCCCCTACCCAATCCCACATAGGGAAAATATTTTCTGCATCGATACCAAAGTTTGACACAGCTTCCAAATTGGTAGAAACCGCTACAAAATGCTTAGCCACATCGTCTTTTGCCGCTTGCCCTAAAAACCATGCGCGAATGGTTTCGGCATTGGTAAGGGTTTCTTGTGTAGTAAAGGTTTTGGAAACAATAATAAACAAGGTGGTTTCCCTATCTAAATCCTTGATGGTTTCCATCACGTGATCACCATCCACATTACTTACAAAACGAACCTCCAAATGATTTTTATAATACCGAAGCGCTTCACACACCATATCGGGCCCTAGATCGCTTCCACCTATCCCAATATTTACGACATGAGTAATCGATTTTCCGGTATATCCTTTCCAATTTCCTGAGATGACTGCTTCGGAAAAGGTTTTCATTTTTTGAAGGGTTACAGATACTGCTGACGGAAGGTTTTTAAAATTTCGCAATTGGGTATGACCTACCGCCCTGTCTTCGGTTTCGTTAATGGAAACTCCCTCAAATTGGGCCTCAATGGCTTCTTTTAGCTTGACTTCTTCCGCTAATTGAAGTAATAATTGAAGTGTTTCAGCAGAAATTCTGTTTTTGGAATAATCGACAAAGAAGTCATTCCATGTGAGGGAAAATGTTGATGCACGCAAATTATCTTCAGAAAAAAGGGTTTGCATTTTCACCTCTTTCATTTCTGAAAAATGCTTCGAAAGTAATTTCCAAGCCTCTGTTTTTGTAGGATTTACTTTTGGGAAAGCCATCGCTAACTATGAATTTTAAGTCGGTGTTCTCTATAATATTCAATCAAACCGTCAATGGGGCGGCGTATAATTTTCCCCAATTGTAAATGATAGGGTTTCATAGCGTTACGAATCATTTCTTCCGAAAAATGTGCGATGGAGCCAATAAAGTGAATAGGGACATTTTGTGCCTCTTTGTAGCAAAGTACACGATATTCAATAAAACGGGTCATCCCTTCACTAATCAATTGCCAGAAATAGCCATTCACTTCTTCCGAGGTAAAGATAAACTCTGCAAATGAAGCTAAATAGGTATTAGGGTTCGGGCGCTGATACACATTCAGTTTGATTACATCGGGATCTAAGTTAAAGCGTTTTTCAAACTCCTTGGCCAGTTTCTCGGGCATTTTCTTATAGAAATAATCCCTAATGAGTCTTTTTCCAAAATAATTACCACTGGCCTCATCCATTAATATGTACCCCAAAGAAGGAACGTGGGCGTGTATTTTTTCACCATCAAAATAACAACTATTAGAGCCTGTTCCTAAAATACAAACAATCCCTGGCTCTGTAGTAGCGGCATACACAGCGGCCAGTAAATCTTCATTAACATCTATAGTAGCATTTGGAAAAATTTCGGAAAGTACTTTTGTTAAAATGGTGTTGGGTGTTTTTGTCCCACAGCCAGCACCATAGAAGTCCACAGTTTCTGTAGTAGTAAAGATTTGTTGTAAATCCTTATTTTCATGAATTCGGTTATAAAGTTCTTCAAGGGGCACTACGGCGGGATTTAAACCTTTGGTTCGTGTTCGCACCAATACCTCTCCGTCTGGGCTCAATAAGATCCAATCGCACTTTGTTGAGCCACCATCTGCAATTAACGTCATGGCCGTTAAATTTTAGCTACGTGTAATGCCAGGTCGATTAATTTTGAAGAATACCCGTATTCATTATCATACCAAGCTACTAATTTAAAGAAATTATCGTTTAAAGCAATTCCTGCATCTGCATCAAAATTACAAGTATTAGGGTCGCTTACAAAATCTTGAGACACGACCAATTCTTCGGTGTAATCTATAATGCCTTTGTAGGCACCTTGGGCGGCATCTTTGAAAAGTTTTTTAACTTCTTCGTAGGTAGCACTTTTTTCAGTACGAACGGTTAAATCTACCACAGAAACATCGGCGGTAGGCACACGAAAAGCCATTCCGGTAAGTTTTCCTTTTAACGAAGGGATTACTTTGGTAACGGCAACAGCAGCTCCGGTAGAAGCAGGAATAATATTCATGAGTGCACTTCTACCCCCTCTGAAATCCTTACGGGAAGGGCCATCTACCGTTAATTGTGTAGCGGTAGTAGCATGAACGGTAGTCATTAACCCTTCTACAATTCCTAAGTTATCATGAATTACTTTGGCCATAGGAGCCAAACAATTGGTAGTACATGACGCATTAGAAACGATGGTATCGGTAGGTTTTACATCATGATGATTCACTCCCATTACAAACATAGGGGCTGTTTTGGAAGGTGCTGAAATGACCACTTTTTTGGCTCCAGCAGCAAGGTGAGCCGAGGCGTTATCGATATCGGTAAAAATACCGGTACAATCCAATACTATTTCGGCTCCTACGGCATCCCATTTAAGATCTCCGGGATTCTTTTCGGCCGTTACACGAATGATTTTTCCATCCACGACCAACTGACCTTGTTTTACTTCAACAGTTCCGTCATATTTTCCGTGAACCGAATCGTATTTCAGTAAATACGCCAAGTGTTCTACATTTAGTAAATCGTTGATGGCAACAATTTCTACATTTTTATTTTTTGCGGCAATGCGGAAGGCAATTCTCCCAATTCTTCCAAAGCCGTTAATTCCTATTTTTGTCATATTCATCATTTTTAAACAGAGGTAATATCTGCTACTCGTATTAAATCTAAATCTATTTCGTTTTCTCCTTTTATTGCTTCTGAAAAAGGAACCGTTACTATTTTATTATGTGAGATTCCAATCATCACGTCTTTTTTGCCTTCCAGTAAGGCATCAATAGCACCCACTCCTAATCTGCTGGCCAAAACACGATCGTAACAACTTGGGCTACCCCCTCGTTGAATATGCCCCAAAACTGTAACTTTTACTTCGTATTCGTCCATGTTTTGTTGTACATATTCTGCCAGTTCAAAAATATTTTTCCCTATTTGGTCACCTTCGGCCACCACCACAATACTGGAAGATTTTCCAGATTTCTTACTTCGTTTCAAAGAGGTAATTAAACGGTCGCGACCCAAATTCTGTTCGGGAATCAAAATCTCTTCGGCACCGGCACCAATCCCGGCATTCAATGCAATATCACCTGCATCACGGCCCATCACCTCCACTAAAAATAAGCGATTGTGAGAATTTGCTGTGTCTCGTATTTTATCTATGGCCTCAACCACCGTATTTAAGGCGGTATCGTAACCAATGGTATAATCGGTACCATTAATATCATTATCAATGGTTCCCGGTATTCCTACAATGGGGAAATTAAATTCTTCGTTAAAAATACTGGCTCCGGTAAAAGTTCCGTCTCCGCCAATAACCACCAAGGCATCAATTTTGGCTTCTAATAAGTTATCGTAGGCTTCTTGACGACCCGCTTTAGTTCTAAACTCTTTGGAGCGGGCAGATTTTAATACGGTACCTCCGCGGTTAATGATATTCTTAACTGAACGGGGGCCCATTTCTTTGAAATCGGCTTCGATAAGCCCTTGCAGGCCTCTAAAAATACCTACGCATTCCAAATTATGGTAAGAACAGGCACGAACTACCGCACGGATGGCAGCATTCATTCCGGGAGCATCGCCCCCGCTGGTAAGGACACCAATTCGTTTAATTTTTACATTCATTAGGGTAAAATTATAGTATAAATTTCACATAGCAAACAGGAAATCAATCGATAACGTTTTCGATTTTCGAAATTGAAAAAAAAGCCTCACAAAAGAGGCTTTCAATTAAGAGTTTCACAAATTTAGACTATTTTTTTAATACCATGAAGCTAATAAAACGATGTCATATTCCGATTCAAATTGCACTTTTCCATCCACCACTTTTACTTCGGTATTACTATAATAATCTTTCAAAGTATCACCGTCTTTAAAAATAGATCCTACGGGAATTTCTTTTGAAGTGGGCAGATTTAAACCCACCACGACTTTATCGGTAATCGACCCTTTGGTATAAAGTCTTGAAAACACATAGGGTGATTCCGAAATCATTTGATGCACCCCCGCTCCAATAGCAACGTGATCTCGTCTAAATTGACCCAGCTTTTGCCAATGTTGCAACAGCTTTTGTATTTCAGGATTGTTTGCATAGGTATCCCAATCCATGGATGAACGCAGGGTTGCATCGCCATTAGTTCCTTCAATTAGCAACGTTCTTCCTACTTCATCTCCATAGTAGATTTGTGAAGCACCCGGAGTGAGTAATAATCGAATGGCAGATTCATAGGTTTTCTCTCGTTTTTTATCGAAGGGTTCTCCATCATCGTGGGAGGTTAAGTAATTTAAAGTTCCGAAGCCATTCATTTCATTTTCCAAAATGGCAGAATAACTACTAAAGACTTCTTCATACGGAGTGTTTGAAGTCCCTCTTAAATCGAAGTTGATAAGGGCATCAAAACTATCATGATCAAAATAGTTCACCTTTTTATCTCCAAAATCGTAGTTCTTTCCACTTTTAATATTGTAGAAATAGATTTCACCCACTAAATAAAATGAGTTTTCATCAAGTACTTTCTCCGGATTTGCATTTTTCCATGTATCGAAAGCCGTATCACACACATCTTCAAATTCTTCCCAAACGTATTCTTCGGTATGTTTTACGGTATCTACCCGGTATCCGTCAATTCCGAAGTCGGTAATATAATCTGCTAACCATTTCATAATATAAAAACGCGGAGCTCGAGGATATCCGGTACTATTAAAAAAAGCATCCAGTTCTGCTACTTCCTCTTCATATCGGCCTTCATTTTTCCACTTTTCAACCAATTGCGGAGGAAGTTCCACGGCTTCATTACTTTCGGTTTTAACATCGGGAAGATTAGCTACCAAGGTACATTTTGTGGTATTCTCGTAGGTGGTAAACTCACATTTTGGGGAGGTCCTCACCCAGTCTTCCGGCCACACTCCGTCTTCTTCCGTTTGTGGCCCATGATGATTTATTACGGCATCCAAAAGAATACGGATACCTTTTTGGTGAGCTGTTTCCACCAATTCCTGTAAATCCTCTTTGGTACCAAAATTAGGATCTAATGCGGTCCAATCCTTGGTCCAATAGCCATGATAACCGTAAGTAAATCCGGTGCCTTCATCCACTCCTGCATGAATTTGTTCTACGATGGGCGTCATCCAAATAGCATTGACCCCAAGGTCTGTAAAATAACCTTCATTCAATTTTTGAATCACCCCTCTTAAATCGCCTCCTTCAAAGCCACGTAGCACAGCGGTTTCTTTGGTTCGATTGAAATTGATGTCATTATCCGGATTTCCGTTTTTGAAACGGTCTGTTAACAGAAAATAAACATTAGCCCCTTCCCAGTCAAAATAGGATTTTGTGTTTTCGGTAATGGCTATCTCGGATTTCGTTTCTTCGGTATTTTTTTTACAGCTTCCGAATACAATAACCGAAGCCATAAGCCCTATAATAAATTGTCTGTTCATAATCATCCTTAGTTTACTTGAATTAACTCTTTACCCAACATTACGGAAAGTGCACTTCCACTTTCCAAGGCAAAATTAGTTCCGTATTGGGTTACCGATACCTTCAGAATGCTTCCTCTGAAATTAATTTTAAATGTAAACCCTTCCCATTCTGATGGCAATTTGGGATCAAAATGTAGTTTCCCGTCACGCACTCGCATGCCTCCAAACCCTTCCACAATACTCATCCAGGTTCCGGCCATACTGGTAATATGGCAACCTTCTTCAACTTCTTTATTATAATCGTCCAAATCTAATCGGGAGGTACGTAAATAAAACGTGTATGCCTGTTCCATTCTTCCCAATTTAGCAGCTTGAATGCTATGTACACAGGGTGAAAGTGACGATTCGTGAACCGTGAAAGGTTCGTAAAAATCGAAGTGTTTTTCCAGTTGTTCTTTACTGAAATCTTCTTCAAAAAAGTAGAAACCTTGCAGAGTATCTGCTTGTTTAATGTATGGTGAACGTAAAATTCTATCCCAAGACCACTTTTGATTAATAGGGCGTTGGGAGCGATCTAATTGAGAAACTGGCATCAATTCTTTATCTAAAAATCCATCCTGCTGAAGATAAATTCCTAATTCTTCCGAATAAGGAAAGTACATATTGTAAGCAATGTTTGCCCATTCTTGAGTCTCTTGGGAAGTAATTTTGGTTTTGGCTTCAATTCGCTTAAAATCTGAAGGTGTGTTTGCTTTTAGTTTTTCAACTTCCGAAGCTGCATATTCCAAACACCATTTTGCCATATAATTGGTGTACCAATTATTATTCACATTATTTTCATATTCGTTAGGACCTGTTACCCCTAAAATTACATACTTGTTTTTGGATTTACTAAAAGTAGCTCGCTGATTCCAAAACCGCGCAATCCCAATGAGTACTTCAAGTCCTTTTTCAGGAATGTAGGTAGTATCGCCTGTAAATCGTTCGTAATTATAGATAGCAAAGGCAATGGCACCGTTACGGTGAATTTCTTCAAAAGTAATTTCCCATTCGTTATGGCACTCTTCCCCATTCATCGTTACCATAGGATACAACGCAGCACCGTTGGTAAAACCAAGTTTTCCTGCATTTTCAATAGCTCTTTGCAAATGATTATACCGATAGGTTAACAAATTTCGAGCTACCGATTGATCTTTGGTTGCCATGTAAAAAGGAATACAGTACGCCTCGGTGTCCCAATAAGTACTTCCGCCATACTTTTCCCCGGTAAAGCCTTTGGGGCCAATATTTAATCGGGCATCTTTTCCTAAATAGGTTTGATTGAGCTGAAAAATATTAAACCGAATTCCCTGTTGAGCCTTTACATCCCCTTTAATGGTAATGTCTGCCATTTCCCAAATTGCTGCCCAGGCATCGGCTTGTTGTTTTTTTAAGGCAGTATATCCGGTTGTAATTGCGCTCTTTAGAACTTCTTTGGTTGCAGCTATTAAATCGTCCGGTTTGTGATTTAAAGAGGTTGTATAACCGGCATATTTTTCTATGGTTGCTGTTTGGCCTTTTTTTAAATTCAATGAATATTTTAAGGCAACAGACAACTCTTTTACTTCAGCTTCATAAGTAACCGACTGAACGTTGTTATCAACCAAAACTTTTGATTGCATGTAGGTACACACATCGAAGCCTGTTTTCATGGTGCGGCTTCGTATAAAGGCCTGATGATTTTCTTCGGAAATGCTTAACGTGTCCCAAAATTTATCATCCCAATTGGAGTCTTCATTGGTAATTCCGCCGTCGAGATAGGGTTTAAAAACAAGTGTAATATCCTTATTTACGGGAGTCACGTGATACTGAATAATTCCCAATTCATCCTCTTCTATATGAAGTATTCGGGTGCTTTGGACCTTCACTTCCGTTCCATTTTGAAGCGTTGCGTTGAACGAGCGTTGGTACCAACCTTCTTTCATATTCAATTCCCTTCGGAAATTATTAACCGAGGAACAAGTATTTAAATCCAGTAATTCTCCATTAATTTCCACATCAATCCCTATCCAGTTAGGTGCATTAATAACTTTGGCAAAGTATTCGGGATAGCCATTTTTCCACCATCCCACTCGGGTTTTATCCGGGTAATACACTCCGGCAATATAACTCCCTTGGAAAGTTTTTCCGGTGTAGGTTTCTTCAAAATTGGCACGTTGCCCCATGGCACCATTCCCTATGCTGAAAAGACTTTCAGAAGATTTTACGCGGTCTTTCTGAAATCCTTCTTCTATAATACTCCATTCGCTGGGCTGAATATAATCTTGATTCATGAGGCTGAAATTAATTTATATAAAAATTCATTTGAAATTTCTGTAAAATCCTTGAAAACATAGTTAGCTTCATGTAAAATGACTGCATCTCCAATACCTATGCTTAGCATTCCGGCGGTATTTGCGGCCTGGATTCCTGCCAAAGCATCTTCAAAAACAATACAATCTTTCGGGGCAACTTGCAATCCTTCCGCGGCTTTTAAAAACACTTCGGGATCTGGTTTTGCTTTTGTAACTTTAGTTCCATCCACAATGGTTTGAAAGCTCTCAAACAAACCCACCTTTTTTAAAATGGACTGTGCATTTTTACTTGCCGAACCCAAGGCCATGGGCTGATTTTGTTCTTTTAAAAACTGAAACACCCTTGGAACTTCCGGAAGAATTTCGGCTTTGGTCATGGTATTGACAAAACTCAAATAATCTTCATTTTTTCGGGTAATCAATTCTTGAAAGTCTTCATCAGATAAAGTGATGTTGCCCCATTGCAAAATGGTTTCAAGAGACTTTATTCTGCTAACTCCTTTAAGATGTTCGTTGTCTTCTTCCGTAAATGAAACGCCTATACTTTCTGCTAATTTCTTCCATGCAAAATAGTGATATTTTGCTGTATCTACAATAACTCCGTCAAGATCGAAGATGAATCCTTTTTTTGGCACTTATAATTTAAAATTAGCAATTTATAAAGATGTAAAGCTACTAATAAACTTTAGAAAATTGAGAAGGAAAATGTAATGAGATAAAACTATACATATCGTTAAAATACGTGTTTGCACGTATGGACTTGCGACGGTTTATGAGGTATATTTGGAACTTAATTAGTGAATATAGTATTCATTTACAGTTTTTTGTGGGGATAAAAAATTGTACTAGGTACTGATACTCAAGATTTACTAAGTTAGGTTTGTTATAAGCGCCGTTTTTACGGCGCTTTTTTTATTTTGAAAAATTGGCAAGTCCTGTTTGCAGCCATTCTAAGTATTCATCGGCATCGGGGGTGTAACTCACGGGTTTATTTAACAGGTTTAAGTCGCTGTCTAATAAAATATAATAAGGTTGGGAATTGTTTTTAAAATTTACCGTTTGAAACGTAGCCCATTTGTCGCCTACTGTTTTTATTTTTTTAACGCCTCCTGTAGGTTTTAGAAAATTAAATTTTTCTTCCTCCTGAAGCTCTTTTCGATCATCTACATATAGGGAAATGAGCACATATTGTTTGCTTATAATTTCAAAAATTTCGGGTTCGCTCCACACCTGTTCTTCCATCTTCCTACAATTTACACAAGCCCAGCCAGTAAAATCTATCATTATGGGTTTCCCAGATGCTTTTGCTGCTGCCTGTCCTTCATAAAAATCTTTATAAGCTTCCAAACCTAGTGGAGCTGTGGTTCCTTTGTCGTACAAACTATAAAATAAAGGAGGGGGAAAACCACTCAATAATTTTAAATTAGCATACTTGGTATTAGTTAATCCCGGTAGTAAGTACAAAAAGAAAGCAATGCTTAATACCCCTACTATTAAATTTCCTTTGGGAATTTTTTTGGCTTTGGGACCATCATGCGGAAAGCGGATAAATCCAAATAAATACAAGGCTAATCCCAATGCACAAATAATCCAAATGGCAATAAAAATCTCTCGTTTTAATAAGCCCCAATGCTCCACTAAATCTGCATTAGAAAGGAATTTAAACGCCAATGCCAATTCAATAAACCCTAAAACTACTTTAACGGTATTTAACCATCCACCACTTTTAGGGAGTGAGTTTAACCAATTTGGAAATAACGCAAAAAGTGCAAAAGGCAAGGCTAAGGCAAGTCCAAAACCTCCCATACCAAAACTTAATTGCATGGCTCCTGCATCCTGAGAGA
This sequence comes from Flavobacteriaceae bacterium, assembly GCA_020435805.1. Classification (GTDB taxonomy): domain Bacteria; phylum Bacteroidota; class Bacteroidia; order Flavobacteriales; family Flavobacteriaceae; genus Halomarinibacterium. Next base: position 25,076 of record JAGQZA010000003.1, on the reverse strand, counting down.
GGGAACTCCCTAATAGCCCTCCTAAAATAGGCCCTGTACAAGAAAAAGAGACAATGGCCAAGGTTAAAGCCATAAAAAAGACCCCCACAAAACCACCAATACTGGTTGCTTTACTATCCATTTTAGCACTCCAAGATTGCGGCAACGTAATTTCGTAGTAGCCAAAAAACGAGAAAGAAAAAAACACAAAAATGACGAAGAAGATAACATTTAAATAAACATTTGTTGAAATGGTATTTAAAATACTTTCATCCACTCCCTCGATAAGGTGAAAGGGAATACTTAACAAAACGTAAATTAAAAAGATAAAAAAGCCATATAAGAGCGCATTTGCCAATCCATTTTGCTTGTTTTTAGCACTTTTAGTAAAGTAGGAAACCGTGAGGGGAATCATTGGGAAAACACAAGGCGTTAATAAAGCAATAAGCCCCCCTAAAAAACCCAAGAGGAAAATAGTAAACAGTCCTTTTTCCTCCTCTTCGGCAGGTTCAAAATTTGCTACTCCTTTTACGTCTATGGTTAGCGCAGCTGACTTTTCCAAGTCTTCTTGTGTAATTTCGCCCTCCGCTTTTTCTGCTTTTCCGGAAGCTAAATCCAATTCGAAGGTTTTGGTATCGGGAGGCAAACATTTTTCTTCATCACAAACCGAATAATAAACTTCAGCGATAATTTTTAAGCCTTCCGCTTGGATAACTTCAATTTGCTGAATAAATGTGACCTTATCGCTAAAATAGACCACATCCATTTCAAAAACCGGATCATAAATGGGTTGTATTTCAGGCTCTTTTGTAGTTCCTACTAATTTGAAGGTGGATTCGGAAGCATTAAAGGTAAACTCGGTAGGAATTGGGCCTTCAAATTCGGGTCCAAATTGCTTTTGGCTATATGTATGCCAACCTTTTTCAAGTGTAGCCGTCATGAGGATATTATACAAATTTCCTTCCTCCTTTTCTACAGAAACATCCCACGTTACAGGGTCTAAAAACTCTTGCGAAAAAGTAAATTGAACAAAAAATAATGCGGAGAGTAGTACAATAATTTTCTTCATATCAAACCGATACTGTAATTTTTAAAATAGTTTCTGTCTTGGAGGTTATTTTAAAGAAATCATCCATTCTATAACCCACTACCCAAACAATTTTACGGTTACTAAGTAACACCCAAATTTGTTCTTTGGTTGCCAAAGATAGTTTTTCATCTTTAAAAAACTTACTCAATTTCTTTTTTCCTTTCATCCCAAAAGGCTGGAAAATATCCCCTTCTTGCCATTTTCGAAGTTCCAGAGGATAGTCCAATTTTGAAGTATCCACGTAAACCGTATTGGTGGCAATATATCCCATTTTATCGGTAGGAATAAAAGACATCCTAAGTGGTGAATCTATTTGTTGCTCATTTTCTGAAATAAATTTTGAAAGATTTTTTTCTTCCGAAGGTATTTCAGTTACCATTAACATTTCTCGGTTTTTTAAAACCCTATATTCTGAAGAAAAAACCTGTTTGCCACTTTGGGCGTGAAGCAAGGCTGAAATATCCTCCCAAGCGGTAAATTGAAATGGCGAAAGCAACTCGTATAACAATGCTTCGGGATGCGGTAAATCTAATAATTTAGGGATAGAAATTTCAAATCCGTGTGGGGTTTGTTGCATAACTAAATTCCGAATCAAGACAACATAATCTTCTACCAACGCCTCTGTTTCCAGCAAATGTTGCTGGGTTTTCTGAACATTTTTCAAAAAGCCCTGGCTCGTTTTTTTAAGTAGTGGAATGACCTCATGGCGCAATTCATTACGCAAGTAATCATTACTACTGTTACTACTATCTTCCCGCCAAAAAAGGTGTTGCTGCTTTGCAAAATTGAGTAATTCTTCCTTTGCAAAAGGGAGTAATGGACGAACCGTGGTTTCATTAAAAGCAGGAATTCCTGTCAAGCCCCGTAACCCTGTGCCTCGGGAGAGATTGATTAAAAAAGTTTCCAAATTATCATCGGCATGGTGTGCCGTTAAAAGATAGTTGTAACTATTGCTTTTTATAATTTCATCAAACCATGTGTAACGTAACTCGCGAGCTGCCATTTGGGTAGAAATCTTATTTGTTGCAGCATATGCTTTTGTATTAAATGTTTCGGTAAACACCGGAACATTCCATTTTTTTGCTAGTTCCAAAACAAAAGCTTCATCACCATCGCTTTCGGCTCCGCGAAGTGAAAAATTACAATGTGCCAAGCCTATTTCATAATGTAATTCCTTCAGTAAAAAAGCTAACACTACACTATCCAGTCCACCACTGCATGCCACTAATAGCCTACTTTCTTTTAAAGAAGGAAACGAAGTTTCTACATGTTTTTTAAAGGCTTTCAGCATAGCATATTGTTACACCATAACAAAGGTAGCTCAAAAAACTATTTTTTTTGTTCTAAGGCTTCGCGCATAGCCTTAGCTTTTAATAAACATTCTTCGTATTCAAGTTCTGGGATGGAATTGGCCGTAATGGCGCCTCCCACCGAAAAACTTACGTATCGATGTTTTTTGTTGTACAAAATACTTCGGATGACCACATTAAAATCGAAATCACCTTGGGGCGAAAAATAGCCAATAGCCCCGCTATACAATCCTCTTTTGGTGTCTTCCAATTGTTCAATTATTTTCATCGCCGAAACTTTGGGGGCTCCCGTCATACTGCCCATTGGGAATGTTTTTTTTAGGATTTCCACAGAAGAAAAATTAGAAGCTACCTCACATTGCACTGTGGATATTAACTGATGTACCTGCTTGAACGTATAAACCTTGCATAATTCTTTAACCGTAACCGACCCTTTTTTTGCAAACTTGGACAAGTCATTACGAACCAAATCGGTAATCATAATATTTTCACTACGTTCTTTGGCATTTTCACGGAGGGCTTCGGCCATCTTTTTATCTTCGGCCGGATCTGGCAACCTTTTGGCAGTTCCTTTTATAGGCTGCGAAAGAACAACCGCACCTTCTCTCTTAAGATAGCGCTCCGGGGAAGCCGAAAATGCATACCAATGCTGTAATTTTAAATAGGTAGCAAAAGGAGGTTTTGATATTTCGTTTAAATGAAAAAAAGTAAGCAAGGGATCTAACGATACATTTTCTGAAAAAAACTCCTGACAAAAATTGGCTTCATAAATATCTCCTCGTTCAATATGTTGCAACATTTTTCCAACGTTCTCGAAATAGGAATCTTTGCTGGTTCGCAATCGAATTTTTAAGGGATTATGTTCAGGAACTTTTTTCTTTGTAGTTGCAAAATTACAAATGGCTTTCCAATCACTCTCCATTTCATCTGCTACCAACTGCAAATAGTGAATATGTACTTCATTTTCAGAAAACAGAAAAAGTCTTTTGGGTTGAAAAAAGTATAGCTCCGGAAAGTGAAGCCCATCAAAATTGGAAGAAGATAAGTTTTCTACATCATTTTTAAGGTCGTAGGTAAGATAGCCAAACAACCAGTCTTTAGTAAGGGATTGATATTCTTCCAGTTTTTGAAAAGCCCCTTGCGCATCCGTTTTAATAGCGGTAAAAGCATCTACCGCAAGAATGGCTTGATAACTGGAATACCCATGCTGGTAGTTATTAGAATCTAACCAAACCACTTCTTCATATTGCTGTGCCCAGTGTAAGAGTTTATTTTTAAATGCTTCGGTAAGTAAAATGGATTCCCTTTTAAAACTACGCATGAGACTTATAAACTGGCTTCAAATTGGGATATTTTGGATTCTAACGCTTCATTAAGTTCAGAATGGGTTATGACACCTTCTTTAAAGTTTTCTGAAAAAGAAGGCAAGGTAAATCGTAGTATTTCCGAAGCACCAAAGCGAGGTAATACGCTTGCTGTATATTCTTGTGCACCCATAGCGCCCCTTTTTCCGTTTGAGGTACTCATTAAAAACACTTTTTTTCCTTCCAGAAATGTATAGTCAATTCTCGAAAGCCAGTCCAACACATTTTTAAAATACGCAGAAACAGTACCATTATGTTCGTTTACCGAAATTAAGAGTGCGTTTGCTCCTCCAAAGACCTCAAGCAAACTTTTCAAGGTTTCCGAATAGCCTACTTCCCGCTCCAAGTCTTCTCCAAACATAGGGAGGGGATAGTTTGTTAAATGTACTACTTTAACATGGTGACGTGTTATTTTCCTGGAAGCGCATAGCAACAATTCATGGTTGATAGAAGTACTACTATTACTACCAGCAAAGGCAAGTATTTTTTTCATAATACAAAGATATTGAAAACAAAAAAACCATCCCAAAAGGGATGGTTTTCAAGTTGAAGTTCTAGGGTTTAATATTTCAGGAACTTCTGTACTCCCCTTCCATAGTTGGTTTCCACTTCTATTAAATATAAACCACGCTGTAAAGTGGAAACATCTATCTTTTTAGTATCATTTTCTGAAGCTACTATCTCTCCCAAAATCGAGTAAATAGTAACTTTTAAAATTTGCTCATCACTTTCAATTTGTATAATATTTTGGGCCGGGTTTGGAAATAATGAGATATTATTTAATGTTTTATGATTAATCGCTAGGGGCTGATTCATATTGATTAAATGAATAGTTTGTATTATGGGTAAGTATAAACAATCAACCTCAAAGGTTTCAGCTATTCCATAAACTTCAAACCCGATACCTTCAATTAATTTTTCAGAACCATCAAGGACTAGGTATCTTAAGTTTTCCATCCCATAAAAATCTCCATAAGCAATATCAGTTACCTCCATAAAATCTCCATTTATCCATAACTCATCACCTATTTCTGCATTAAAGTCATACAATATATATTCTTCATCTTCCCATCTATAGTAAATCTTTTTTTCACTAACATCTTCTCTCAAATAGTTTACACAATTTCCTATTGTAGATACAATTTTATGGTAGGTTAATCCATCTATTTCCTCTGTCTCGGTCACAATTAAATCAACATAATGTCCATCTGGATAGTCATACTGAACATACATATTCCAAATTTTTCCAATTTCAAACATTTGGGTATATTCTTGTGTAAATGCTTTGGAAAAGAAGCATAATATACTAATTAACACAAGTGTCCTTTTCATAATTTTAGGTTTTAAATTTTCCCATCTTATTTTAATTATTAAAACTTTAGTATTTCATAACCTTTTGCAACCCCTTTCCAGAATTAGTCTCTATTTCTATAAAATATAAACCACGCTGTAAAGTGGAAACATCAACTTTTTTTGTCTCTTTATCTGTTAAAACAACGGTCCCTTGTATGGAGTAAATAATAATTCTATGTATTGGTTCAGTACTTTCAATTTGTAATATTTCTTGAACCGGATTTGGGAAAATGGTGAATTCAACCCCCGAAAACATATCGGTTACACCTAGAAAACCTTCCGTGTAATTAAAATCATCTAAATAATATTCATTATTTGTAGAAATAGAGAAGAAATCTATTCCTCCCAAACTGGTAGGGTATGTTCCGGAATTATCAGTAAAAGGAGTCCCAACGGGTAATACATCTACCCCATTTACATTAAACTGCCAAGTAGCTGCCCCAATACCCGTTGATATATCAAAATTCATGACAATTTTAAACCATTCGTCGTGTGGAAAATTAAAATAAACATTCCCTAGTGCGCTATCGTCTATTAATCCTACTCCGGGGTTTGTTGTATCTTGGTTGAAGAAAATATTCCCCACAATCCATTCTCCACTTCCTATAGGTACAACTCCCTGTAAGTTAAAATAGCCTTCTTTACCACTTGGGATATACATCCAGAATTCTAAGCCCCACTCACCAAATATCTTATTCCCTAGATCTAAAATAACATCGGAGGTGCCATCCCCTGGCATTAAAATAGCATGGGTTGGACTATGGGAATAGCTTTCAGATGTTCCGGGACAAGGAAACCCTCCATTCCACCAAGTGGGGCAATTTCCGGCAGCCCACTCTATGTCGTCAGTAAAAACTAAAGGACTTGGAGTTGGGTCTATAAAACCGTTGATATAATTAAAATCATCTAAGTAACACTCATTATTACTAGATATTGAGAAGAAATTAATCCCCCCCAAACTTGCCGTAGGCTGTCCTATATCATAAGTAAATGGTGTGCCAGTAGGAATTACATTAACACCATTTACGTTAAACTGCCAAGTAGCATCAGAAATGCCGGAAGAAATATCAAAATTCATGACAATTTTAAACCATTCATCATGTGGAAAATTAAAATTAACTATTCCCAACGTGGGATCGTCAACATGACCAACACCTGGACTTAGTAAATCTTGATTGAAAAAAATGAAATTAAAATTAGGGTCACAAGAACAAATTGGAACTGTTTGTAATATGGTCCAAAATGCTTCCTTTCCATTCGGTATATACGCCCAAAACTCTAACCCCCATTGACCAAAAATTTTATTTCCCAAGTCCAAGGCTACATCTGTTGTACCATCTCCGGGGATTAAACCAGACCAACTTCCAGAATGAGCTTGAGCCGATGAACATACAATATCGCAACCAGGACCTCCCCCACAACCCCAATCTACCCAATGTCCTGAGGGTAGAGGTTCTCCGTCTGTAGTGCAAACTTCCATGTCGTCAGTAAAAACTAAAGGACTTGGAGTTGGGTCTATAAAACCATCGGTATATAGAAAATCATCTAAATAATATTCATTATTTGTAGAAATAGAGAAGAAATCTATTCCTCCTAAACTGGTAGGGTATGTTCCGGAATTATTAGTAAAAGGAGTCCCAACGGGTAATACATCTACCCCATTTACATTAAATTGCCAAGTAGCTGCCCCAATACCCGTTGATATATCAAAATTCATGACAATTTTAAACCATTGATTATGAGGAAAATTAAAAGTAACCGGCGCTCCAACACAATCGTCTATTAATCCTACTCCGGGGTTTACTGTATCTTGGTTGAAGAAAATATTCCCCACAATCCATTCTCCGCTTCCTACAGGCACTACTCCTTGAAGGTTAAAATAGGCTTCTTGACCGCTAGGAATAAACATCCAAAACTCCAATCCCCATTCACCTATTATTTTATTACCAAGATCAAGTAGTACATCGGTTAATCCATCATTGGGTATTAAAATTGAATGAGATGGACTATGCGCTTGAGCTTGTGATCGAAGAGGACAGATATTTGTATTCCATCCATCCCAAGGGGAAGGACATTGGTTATTTATCCATTCAATATCATCTATAAATTGTGCAGTAGATATATTACTTAGGAAGAGTAATAGAATCCAAATTGTGATGTTGGTTTTCATGTTCGTTTTTAGTATGATTGTTATTATTAGTCTGCAGCTAATTTGAACTCTAAATTAAAGGTAGTCTGAGAGAATTACAACAAAAGTCAGATAGGATTCATGAAAACCATGCACGAAATTCATGAATTAAGACCATAATATGTTAAACTAAGTGCTTAGGAAATAACACACGAGCTATTTTTTGGTAATTAATGTATCATTCGCATTTTAAACTTTTAAAAAGTTTCTTAGCTTTAAGCTATGCATTTATGGAGAAAAACGATAGTGTCCCTAAAAAAAATTTCCTGCCTTTTGGCTTTCGCTTCTGTTAGTTTCACTCCATTAGCTCAAGAAATTTCTAGAGATAGTCTTACAATTATGGAAAGCGATGCCCTGCTTCAATTATTGAGTGAACAGCGGTCAGATACTACAAAAGCTAACTTAATTGCAGCGGTTTTTTTGGAAAAAGTGAAAATGGAGAGAGATACATTAAAAATGTTGGAGGGATATAGTCTTTTGGCCAGAAGTTTTAATTCTGAAAAAAATATCCAGTATGCCGATAGTATCATTCTCACTTCAAAAAACATCAATACCGAAAATTACCCCGGGTTGGGTTACCTTTTAAAAGCCCGTGAGTACAACAATATAGGAGATATAAAGGAGGCTACCATTAATTTTCTAAAGGCTTACGAATATGCAGAGAAAAACAAAAATATCTCCCATCAAACGTTTATTCTGGGAAGACTCATTTTTTTAAAATCTATATGGGGTGACAAAAAAGAAGCATTAGAACTGCAAAAAAAGAGACACGCTATTGTACTTCAATCAGCCACCGGAACAAATACTACTGAAGATTTAAAAAATGAATTAACCTCTTTGTTTAATTTTTCATTCTGTTATTTAAATTTAAAAGAGCTCGATTCTGCAGCTGTATATGCCCATAAAGGGCTGCAAAAAAGTAATGAGTACAAAGGAGAGGACATTGGTTTCATTGAAAATTATTTTAAGGAAATTTTGTTGGAAATTAATTATTACAACAAAAATTATGACTTTGTCATTAAAAGTGCAGACAGTCTTTTGGCAAAAATAGATTATGAAAATTATAAAGAATCTTATCAAAACATATATTATTTTAAAGGATTATCCTTACTGGAAGAGGGGGTCTATGAAAAGGGCATTTTGTACCTTATAAAATCTGATTCTATTTTCGATGCTGAAAATTTTCAAATCAAACAACCCTACCAAAGAACACTATACGAAGTTTTACTAAAACATTATAGAGAAAAAAATAATTTGGTAAAACAAATGGATTACTTAAATAAACTGATTGTTACCGATAGTATTTTGATTAAAAACTATCAGTATTTTGAACCTAACCTCATCAAGAATTTTGAAACTCCCAAACTTATTGAAGAGAAACAAAAGCTCATTGAAAACTTAACCGCAAAGAATCAAAATAAATCGAATACCATCTGGTGGATTCTTTCTATTTTGGCCATAAGTTTAATGATACTGGGCTATTATTATCACAGGCAGCAGGTTTATAAAAAAAGGTTTACCAGCTTACTTTCTGAGCATGAAAACACTTTGCACCAGAGTGAAAACAAGACCTTAAAAAATAAAGTTTCAAAAAAGATTATTGATTCAATTTTAGAGCAATTAGAAGAGTTTGAAGCAAATAAAGACTATCTCAAAGAAGATTTGACCATTCAAAAATTAGCCAAAAAATTTGGAACCAATTATAACTATCTTTCTTCTGTTATTAATTTTTATAAAGAGAAAGGATTTTCGGGTTACATTAACGACTTACGTGTAGCATACGCATTTACAACACTTAAGAATAATTCTAAAATGCGGAAATATACTATTAAAGCCTTATCAAAAGAATTTGGTTTTAGCAGTGCCGAATCATTCTCCAGGGCATTTTATAAAAAGTTTGGCATCTATCCTTCCTACTATATTACTGAGTTGGATAAATCGGAAAATGAAGTTTAATACCCTTCCGTAACTTCCTAAAAATGCAATGCACGTTTATCGGTAGCATCCAATGCCGCTTCCTTTACAGCTTCTGCATAAGTAGGATGTGCATGGCTCATTCTAGCTAAATCTTCGGCGCTGGCTCTAAACTCCATCGCGGTAACGGCTTCCGTAATTAAATCGGCAACACGGGCACCCACCATATGCACTCCCAGAATTTCATCAGTTTTGGCATCGGCAAGTATTTTTACAAACCCATCGGTATCGCCGCTGGCGCGGCTACGACCCAAAGCTCGCATTGGGAATTGCCCTACTTTGTAAGACACACCCTCATCTTTCAGTTGTTCTTCGGTTTTACCTACCGAAGCCACTTCGGGCCACGTATAGACTACTCCGGGAATTAAATTATAATTGATGTGCGGTTTCTGTCCGGCCAATATTTCAGCAACCAAAACTCCTTCTTCCTCTGCTTTGTGAGCTAACATAGCACCGCGAATGACATCACCAATAGCATAAACATTAGCCACATTGGTTTGTAAATGATCGTTCACATTTACCTGTCCTCTTTCATTGGCACTTACACCGGCATTTTCCAGTTTCAATCCGTCGGTATAAGCACGCCGTCCTACAGAAACTAAACAATAATCTCCCGTAAAACTAACCGTATCTCCTTTTTTATCGGAAGCAGTTACCGTAACTTCATTTCCTTTTCTTTCTACCGCCGAAACTTTATGAGAAAGATAGAATTTTACCCCTTGTTTTTTCATTACTTTCAACAACTCCTTGCTCTGCGCACCGTCCATAGTGGGGATAATTCGATCCATATATTCCACTACGGAAACCTCAGCACCCAAACGACGATACACTTGCCCCAATTCCAAACCAATGACTCCACCACCAATAACAATGAGGTGTTTAGGAATTTCAGAAAGACTTAACGCTTCGGTGGAAGTAATAATACGCTCTTTGTCAATTTTTATAAAAGGTAATGTGGAAGGCTTACTACCGGTTGCGATAATGGTATTTTTGGCTTCTATGGTTTGCGTTTTTCCTTCGGAAGTGATATCAATATGAGTAGCATCTTTGAAAGAGCCTATTCCGGTAAAAACATCAATTTTATTTTTGGTCATCAAAAAGTCAATCCCTTTGGTAGTTTGCTCAACAACTGAAGCTTTACGCTCAATCATTTTTTGAAAATTGATTTTGATGTCCCCGGGTATTTCAATACCATGTTCTTCAAAATGATGCATCGCATCTTCGTAATGATGTGAAGAATCCAACAGGGCTTTACTGGGGATACAACCCACATTTAAGCAGGTACCTCCTAAGGTGTTATATTTTTCAATAATTGCGGTTTTCATACCCAATTGGGCACAACGAATAGCAGCAACATATCCTCCGGGTCCCGAGCCTATAACGGCCACATCATAGTGAGTCATAAAAGTGGATTTAAATTTTGAATGGCAAAGTTACGATACTGTTTAGGAGTTTCAAAGTTTCAAAGAAGCAAAGTTACAGAGTAAAAAAAATCTAAATTGAGTTATGTTTCCATTCCCGGAAAACCCAACATTTGTCCCATCCCAACGGTAAACAACCAGTTTCCATACAGGGCGTGCTCAATGGTGACCAATGTGGTAGATCGAAACTTCAGAAAAGTGAGTCCAAATAAAATTCCGCCGATAAAAGTTAAGATTAGTACTAACGTATTTCTGAAAAAAAGGTGGGCCAAACAGAAAACTATGGCATTCACAAAAACCAAAAAATGGGTGTTTTTAAATAAGCCTTCATAGCGCTTAAAGAAAAAAGTACGGTACAATAGCTCTTGAGGCCACACCGAAAGAATACTGTACACCAACAAAATAAAAAGGAATAACAACAGATTGTTACGAGGCACAAAAAACAAATGCTGCGGTGCTACTAACCAAACATACCCAGTAGTGAGGAGTAAGATAGCCGGAAATAAAACGGATAATCTTTTCCAAAAGGATTTCCAATCAAGTTTTTCTGCATAAAAAAAGCGAATTTTTTCAACCCTTACCAATATCCAAATTACATAGGCAAAGCCTAATAGTCCTATCGCCCCTTTTATCCAAATAGCATATGGTAATGGCAGTGTTGCCGGAAACAATACAAACAATAAAAAGAACTCTAACAATTTATACTTGGCACTTTGCATATTAAAAACTAATCTGTGTCGTATGTTTCACTTCGTTAATAACGAAAGAACTCTGGGTGCTCCCAATATGTTGCAAGGTAGTTAACTTCGTCACCATAAAATTTCGGAAATGTGCCATATCTTTTACTAGTATCTTCAGAAGATAGTCGTACTCACCACTTACATGAAAACATTCCAGCACTTCTTCCAGTTGTGTGACTTCCTGTTCAAATCTTGTTAAGTATTCTTTGGCATGCTGTATGAGCTTAATTTGGCAAAAAACCAACAACCCCAAATCCACTTTTTGCGGATTTAACAGGGTCACATATTTTTCAATAATTCCTTCGCGTTCTAACTTTTTAATTCGCTCATAGACAGCCGTAACAGAAAGATTCAGCTTTAAGGAAAGTTCTTTATTGGTTTGTTTACAATCTTGCTGAAGAAATTTCAACAGGTTTTTATCGGTAGTATCTAGTATCATACTGAAAAAATTTCTAAAAAATTAAAAAAATCAAGCTAATATAGATTTTTATTCATAAAAAATAATTAAAATATGTTTTATTATCTGAATATATAGATATATATTGATATTTAATCTATATAACTGTAGTTTTGATGGAATAAAATTTTAAATTATGTTATTTAAACCCGCAGACCGCATACAGGATTTACAATACTTTGGGGAATTTGGTGGAGTAAACCCTTCTATTTCCGATTCGTCCACCTATACCTTTCTTTCCGCAAAAACCATGTTCGATACTTTTGAAGGCAATGCAGATGGTTGTTATCTGTATTCTCGGCATTCTACTCCTTCCAATTTATATTTAGGACAGGCCTTAGCCGCCATGGAAGGAACCGAAACCGCTAATGTTGCTGCCAGCGGAATGGGAGCCATTACCCCTGCCATTTTGCAACTCTGTAAAGCGGGAGATCATATTGTGGCAAGCAGAACTATTTATGGCGGTACGTATGCTTTTTTGAAAAATTTTGCTCCAAAATTGAATATTGAAACTTCTTTTATTGATATTACAAAGCTTCATGAGGTGGAAGCGGCTATTACACCCAACACCAAAGTTATTTATTGCGAAAGTGTCAGCAATCCGCTACTGGAAGTCGCTGATATTGAAGGGCTTTCAAAAATTGCAAAAAAGCATGACGTACAATTATTGGTGGACAATACCTTTTCTCCATTAAGTATTTCACCTACAAAATTAGGTGCCAACGTGGTCCTGCACAGCCTTACCAAATTTATCAACGGAAGCAGTGATACTATGGGTGGCGTTGCCTGCGGAACACAAGAATTTATTGATACCCTACGAAATGTGAACGATGGTGCCAATATGCTACTAGGCCCTGCCATGGATAGCTTACGGGCGGCATCCATTCTGAAAAATTTGCGAACACTACATATTCGTATGAAACAACATAGCTACAATGCCCTTTATCTGGCAGAAAAATTTGAAGCCGACGGATTAAAAGTGGTGTACCCCGGATTAACATCGCATCCCGGGCATGAATTGTTCAAAAAAATGATGAATATCGAGTATGGCTTTGGAGGAATGATGACTATTGACGTGGGCAGTCTTGACAAAGCCAATGAGCTCATGGAACTAATGCAGGAGCAAAATTTAGGTTATCTGGCGGTAAGTCTTGGTTTCTACAAAACCTTATTTAGTGCGCCGGGGACTTCCACTTCTTCGGAAATTCCATTAGAGGAACAACAGGAAATGGGATTGACCGATGGGTTAATTCGCTTTTCTATTGGATTGGATAATGATATTGAACGCACTTATAATATGATGAAATCCTGTATGATTAACGTTGGAATTTTGACAAAAAAAGCCTGAGAAAAAGTCTCAGGCCTTAGTAGGCAAAGTTATTGGGTAGTTTAATTTTTTAGGATTTTTAATATTTCAAGTACTTCATCTAATTGTTTTTCTAAAGATTCAATTTTAGATTGTTGGTTTTCAATTATTTGCTGCTGCTCTTGTATTGCTTTAATAGCTATAATTCCAAATCCTGAATAATTCAGCATATAGGGAGACTCCTCTCCTTTTTCAAAAGTGGGTTTTTTAACAAGTTGTGGAAACAGTGGTTCCACATCTTGTGCAATGAGCCCTAAATGTCGTTCATTGTTGGTTTGATGCTTAAAGGTATAATCAACCACTTCCAATTTTTTTACTCGTTCTAAAACATTATCAATTTTTGCAATATTCGATTTTAAATTTCTATCAGAAACCGCTGTGTAATTTCCGGTAACATCATCAAAATTACCTCGGGCAATATTATTAAAATACAAATACAAATCATTTGATCCAAAAACATAAAAATGCCATCGATCAGTATCAGTAGAATTGGATAATGAAAGACCGTTGGTGGCTCCCAAGGGATGATTAATATGCAAAGAAGTTGCAGGAGCCGTGGTGCCAATACCCACAAAATCACTAAAATAGCCTCTGCCCACAAAAAATCCAGCATAGCTTCCTGCTTTTTGAACATCGGAAAAAATTCCATAATGGTTTCCACCTGCAAGAGGATCCATCCAGCTATAATAACCTATTTTATTGCCCCCACCCGTTCCAAAAAGATACGTATAAGAGCCTATGTGTGCTCCTGTTCCTGTACCATATATAGTAGTATAGGTACCATATTGTGCTCCAGTTCCACTACTTAATAATGAATTTTGAACCCCAATATGAATACCGTTACCTGTATTTGATATAAAATTATGCATTCCTGTATTTTTTCCCGAGCCGTTACCTTCTAAAGAATTATAGATGCCAAAGTGATCGCCACTTCCAGCACCAAAAAGTCTGTTGGAAACCCCTCTGTGTTCTCCAGAACCCGAATTAGTAATCCAATTATACGACCCTACATTATATCCAGAACCCGTTCCTGAAAGGACGTTGTAATTACCATAATGCTCCCCAATACCAGAACTTTCATTCACAAAATAGGAACCGTAATGATCTCCATTGCCAGAAACAGTATTCTTAATTTCTGTATGTGTCCCCCTTACAGTTGCATTTCCACCTGCAGAAAATAAGTTCATCAACCCTCTCAAGTCACCATTGCCAATATTATCTGAAAACACATTATACGTTCCTGTGTGTTCCCCCGTACCTTCCGAAAATCGATTCACGGTACCATAATGAAAGCCAGTTCCTGTACCCGAAAAAGTATTATCTGTTCCGTAATGCACACCGTTTCCCGAATTTGAAATCACATTTTGTGTACCGTATTGATCCCCGGAACCTGTTCCCGACAAGGTGTTTTCAACCCCTAAATGAGTACCAAATCCCGTATTTGAAATAAGTGTACTAATACCTCGTTGAATACCCCCTCCTGCACCGAATAATTCATTGCGAACCCCTTGATGAATCCCTGACCCGGAACCATTCAATTCCGTATAACTTCCTATATGATTCCCATTTCCAGTATTGGTGATGGAGCTATGGGTGCCAAATTGATTACCTCCTCCAAAACCAGAAAGTGTATTGTAAACCCCCCAGTGGAAATCATCACCAGTATTACTTATTACGTTTCGGGTTCCTACCTGTGTACCGGTTCCTGTTCCTGATAATTCATTCCGCACCCCCTGATGTGTACCCACACCCGTACCACTCAATAAATTATAGGTACCAAAATGACTTCCATTTCCTGTATTACTAATATTGTTTCCACTGCCATATTGATTCCCGGTACCAGCCCCTTGTAATTCAGTCAATGCGCCATAATGAATGCCGGTTCCGTTCCCGTTTACCAACGAATGCACTCCTCGCTGTTCTCCATTTCCGGCACTTAACACCCTGCCAAATACCCCTACCAAAGAGGCGGTACTGGCAGAAGAGGTTACTTCAGATAACAAACCATAAGTAGTAACATTATTTGAACCATTCATCACCACAGAAACTCCCCTACCTCCTTGATCTTCTTCAATTTCCAAAGGCCAAGAGGTGGTATTTTTACCAATGGCTACGTTGCCCATAGTATAGATATTATCATTGATACTATTGGGACTTGAAGTAGTACTCTCTTCATACCAATCGTGGTCATTGGTGGGCGTAGCACTGGTGATAATTCGCTCCCAAACCGTTCCGGTAAAATAGTAAAATCCTACGCCACTTCCTCCCGTTGTTGCCGCATTGGTATTGTAAATGAGTAAGCCCGTAGCGGCGGTATTGACTCCATCTAACATCGTATCGGTCACATCTGCAAGCGCTACCTTCGGAATTAAAATTCCTTTATCGGTTGACGAAATATCCAAAATGGAAGAAGCATCCGGACTGGTAGTACCAATTCCCACTTGAGAAATCCCACCCACAGTAAAGACCAAGAATCCTATAAAAAACAGCCATTTTTTCATTGTTTCGTATTTAAAAAAAGTAGGTTAAGCTCTCTTGAGGTACTTATAAAAATTGATTTGGTTTGGTATTTTTAATTGAATTTACTTGTGTAAAATTGCAACTAACTACACAACACTACAATACCGAAAACGGGGGATATTTAGAAGTAGATAAAAATGTCTATATGATTCGTTCCTGAAGAGCTTTTGCAACAGCTTCGGTGCTGGAATGCACATGCAATTTGGCATAGATATTCTTCATGTGCGTTTTTATGGTTTCTACCGATATGGTAAGTCCGTCTGCAATCATTTTATAACTTTTGCCTTCTACCAATTGTTGAAGCACTAATTTCTCTTTGTCTGTAAGATGGTATTCTTCTTTAGTAGCGGGCTGAAGGTTCAGTTTAAAAAGTTGCAGCACTCTGGAAGCAATACTGGGTGACATAGGTGCACCGCCGCTTTTTACGTCTTTGATGGCTTGAATATACTCTGAAGGAGAACTGGTTTTTAAAATATAGCCTGAAGCTCCGGCACAAATAGCGCGAAAAATAGAATCGTCATCTGAAAATACCGTTTGGATAAGTACTTGTATTTCGGGATACGATTCTTTGATGATTCTTGTAGCTTCTATACCTGAAATTCCGGGCATTTCAATATCCATTAGACAGATATCGCAGGAAACATCGGAAAGTTTTTCAAGGAGATTTTTACAGTTTGGAAACGCACCCACACAATGAAACCCGGTAGTAGCATCTATAAGCAACTGCAAACTTTCGCGCAGGTGTGTATTGTCTTCAAAAATGCAAATCTTCATAATGAAACAATTATAATGCAATTTTAGTGATCCTTCTCTTAACCCAAAATACCTAATTTGGGGGAGATTTTAGCTTACAGGAAAAACCAAGGTAACTTGTGTGCCTTGTTTAACTTCAGAAGTTATGGCTAAAGTACCTTTAATTTCGTGGGCTCTTTTTTCCATATTTTCTAACCCATTCCCTTTTTGAATGGTTTTTTGATTGAATCCATTTCCGAAATCACGAACATCCATTTGTATTTTTTTAGCCTTAAATAAAATTGAGACTTCGATGGTATCTGTCTCTGAATATTTTACGGCATTGTTGATTGCTTCTTTATAGATAAGATATAGATTTTTATTTTGAAGCGTCGTCAATGTAATTTCCGCCTCCTTTTCTACTAAAAAGTTGAATTTTATTTGCTTGCTACCACACATTTCCTGTCCAAATCGCTGCATTCGTTCTATCACATTTTTGGTGCTTTCGTTAGGTTTTAGCATCCAAACAATATCGCTCATTTTTTCCATGGTTTCCTGCGCATTAGTACTTACTTTTTTTAAAATGGCCTGTTGGTTTATGGTTTGTTCTTCATTGGCCATTTGGCTTAACATATAAATACTGCTCAACGAACTTCCCACTTCGTCGTGTAAATCTGCTGCTAATTGGTTTCGTAATTCCATTTCTTTCATTTTCTGCTTCAATTTGTTACGATGAATAAACATCCAAACCCCCAATGAAATAAATAGAATGACCAAGCCGGAAAGCACTAACCAAAAACGCTGTTGTTTTAGCTTTTCATTATAAATGATTTGGTCTTTTTGGAGCAAAGCGATTTGTTTTTCGTTATTGGCTTTATTAAAATTTTCTTCAATTATCTTGAATTGCGCCTGAATTTCATTATTCCTGATGCTGTCATTGAGTTTTACATACAAGTTTGTAAACTCTAAGGCTTTATCGTATTGCTTTAAATTGGTATAATATTCGGCTAAATTTTTATACCCTGCAGCTTCTTTACTAAGCGCTCCGGATTCTTTTAACGTTTGAATATCTTCCAAGGCATTTACTTCATTCTCTTTTATTTTTGAAGTAGCTTCTTTAATGGCCAAAATTTCTAAATCTGCCAAAATTACCGAAGAACTGTCTCCTAGTTTTTTGGCTAAAAGTTTACTTTTTTCGAAATAGGAAAGTGCTTTTTCTTTGTCCTCTTTTTGGGAATATATTTTACCCAAATTAAAATTTACTTTAACTTCTTCTGTAGAAAGCTTTAAATCTCTCACTATAGTTAGTGCATTGTTGTAATGCAGAAGTGCTTTATCGTAGGCCTCCAGCCCCAAATAAATTCTACCCAAAGATTGTTCTGCGTTCCCCAAACCGCGGGTATCGTTCATCTCTTTTTTAAGCGAAATGGATTTATTTACATACGGTAGCGCAGAGGAATACCGCTGAAGCTCTATATAGCATTCCCCAATATTTTGATAGCAAAAAGACTGTCCTTTTTTATTTTTGGTTTGCTCAAAGCCTTGTAAGGCTTCCAAATAATACTGTAGTGCCTCATTAAAATCACTTAAACCTAAATAACTATTTCCAATATTAATGGCTTGACCTGAGGCAGAGACTATATCACCATTCCCCACGGCTATGTTTCGTGCCAAAATAAAATAGTCTAAGGCTTCTTTTAATTTTCCACTTTTTTTATAGAACAAGCCCGCTGTAGCGTAATAATTTCCTTTAATTACACTCGCGTTTTCTCCTTTGGCTACAGCAGCAATTTCAGAAAGTTTTGTTAGATAGAATTGAGCACTATCCAATTTTGCTTCATTTTGATGAATACTGGAAAGTTGTGAATAGGTAGCACTTAACACTCTATCTTCCTTTAAAAAAGTAGCCAGATTTTTTGCCGCCCAGAGGTATTTTTTTGCCTTTTCAACATCGGTTCTTACAAATTCGTAAGATAAAAAATTGAAGGCCTTTGCCGTTTCAGCATCTTTTTTATTAAGTGCAATTATTGCCTCTAAGCTATCTATTCTTTGGTTTTGACAGAATGCGACAGCCTGAAATAAAACGAAAATAATAATGGAGAAAACCCATCGCATACAAAAGGATTGGTTATTTAAAGATACGAAACAAAATAACCGTAATTACCATTTTTATAAAATTCTTCCTCAATAATAGATTATTGCTTTTGCAAAAGAAGTTTAATCTCGGCAATGTCCTTTTTAAGTTGGTCTATTTCTGCTTTTTGGCTTTCAATAATAGTTTGTTGTTCCTTCACCGCATTTAAAATACTAAATGTTAATGGCCCATAATCAATTGAAAGGTATTTTTCAGCCGGACTATTTTCATCGGCTTTATACTCCCAATCTTTCACCATATAAGGGGCTATTTTCTGAAAATCCTGCGCCAAAGTTCCCACTCCCGTCTCTATGGGCATACCTGCTTTTCCGTTATAGGTAAACCAAACCGGGTTAATTTTTTGTATTAATGCCAATCCATCTGTATAAGGCTTAATATTTGTTTTTAAGCGAGCGTCTGATGCAATGGTCCAAGCAGCTGAAGTTGGTTTTGCCGCAGAATTGTTAGTTAATTGTAATTGATAGGCAGGTATGGTTGTACCAATACCCACCCGATTTAAACTTGCATCAACCATCAATGTTCCACTATCGACCCATAAATCACCATCATTATCATGCTGCAAATAAAGAGTCCCATTTGTATTTGTAATAATTTCGTTACTATCGATTCGCAAATTACTTCCTATTTCCAAAACCCCTGTTCCAGCAACACCGGAGGCATCTGTTGTTGCAGTTAGCTCCAGTCTCCTGCTTCCCAACATATCACCTACAAAATATCCTGCATAACTCCCTGTTTTTTGCACATCAGAATACACGCCATAATGCGTACCCCCAGCCGTAGAAAGTATTTGGGTATTTACGCCATATTTATCTCCACTTCCAGCACCTTCAATGTAATTATTAATTCCATAAGATAAAGTAGCAGAAGTCCCAACTAATCTATTACTTATTCCTGTGTGCACACCAGTACCACCTCCCGTAAATTCATTATAAACACCAAAATGTGTTCCTGAACCTACTCCTGTCATAGAATTTGAAATTCCGTAATGCAGCCCGTTTGCTGAATTACTGATTACATTATAAACACCAGTTTGAATGGCTGTACTAGTACCACTCAATACATTATGTAGCCCATAATGGAGTCCTGTTCCCGTATTTGTGATACTGTTATAGGTTCCAGTTTGGGTACCAGATCCTGATCCAGATAAGT
This sequence comes from Flavobacteriaceae bacterium, assembly GCA_020435805.1. Lineage (GTDB taxonomy): Bacteria > Bacteroidota > Bacteroidia > Flavobacteriales > Flavobacteriaceae > Halomarinibacterium. The sequence goes on along the minus strand of JAGQZA010000003.1, from coordinate 5,278 downwards.
AATTTGTGGTGCCATTATGATCCCCTTCTCCCAAGCTAATTCTATTTTCAGTACCAGTATGTGTACCAGATCCCGATGATTGCAAATTATTATAGCTTCCAAAGTGAGCTCCCGTACTGGTTCCTCCTAAATTGTGATAACTACCATAGTGAAAACCATTTCCAGCACTATTATTGGAAGAATATACGCCGTATTGAAAACCTGTCCCTATAACTGTGGTTTGAATTTCAGTATAAAGTCCTGCAAGAATACCATTTCCGCCAGCAAAATAATTATTATAGGCTCCTATCTGATTGCCATTACCTATATTTCCGGCAAATTCAGTCCATGTGCCTGTTAAATTTCCGGAACCTTCCGAAAACCCATTAAATACACCCGTGTGAGATCCAGAGCCTGTTCCGGAAAACAAATTATGTACTCCCCAATGAGAGCCAGTCCCTGTATTTTCCATTCTATTTTGGGCACCGTACTGAATTCCGTTTCCAGCCCCAGAGAGCGTATTATATACTCCCCAATGTTCTGCATCTCCTGTATTTGAGATAACGTTTCTATTACCTACTTGGGTTCCCGTTCCTCCACCTCCTAATTCATTTCGAACACCCTGGTGAGCACCACTTCCTGCTCCTGTTAAAATATTATAAGTTCCATAGTGGGTACCCGTACCGGGGCTGTCATTTTGAAAATAATTTCCATATTGACCTCCGTTTCCATTCACAGTACTTTGCATCAATGTATATACACCTGCTAAAATTCCATTTCCCCCGGCAAAATAATTATTGAAAGCCCCTATTTGATTACCATCTCCAATAGCACCTGAAAATTGATTCCAAGTTCCTGTTAAATTTCCGGTTCCGTTTGAAAAAATATTCTGGGTACCCGTATGATAACCCGAACCACCTCCTGACAATGTATTATACACTCCCCAGTGGTCTGCATCTCCTGTATTTGAGATGACGTTTCTGTTGCCTACTTGGGTTCCCATTCCAGCACCTCCTAATTCATTTCGAATACCTTGGTGAGCACCAGTTCCAGCTCCTGTTAGGATATTATAGGTCCCATAATGTAACCCACTCCCTGGGCTATCATCTAAAAAATAATTGCCATACTGGCTTCCGTTTCCAGTAACCGTACTCTGAATAACGGTGTAATCTCCTGCCAATATACCATCTCCTCCGGCAAAATAATTATTGAAAGCTCCCAATTGATTTCCATCTCCTATAGCCCCTGAAAACTGATTCCACATTCCTGTTAAGTTTCCAGACCCATTTGAAAAAATGTTTTGAGTACCGGTATGATATCCAGATCCACTGCCAGACATCGTATTATATACACCCCAATGGTCTGCATCACCTGTATTTGAGATGACATTTCTATTTCCCACTTGCGTTCCTGTTCCGGCTCCTGTAAGTTCATTTCGTATTCCTTGATGTGCCCCCGAACCCGTTCCGGTTAATGCATTGAAATTCCCATAACGACTCCCATTACCAGAACCATACAATACTGCCCAGGTGCCTCGATGATCTCCGTCACCATTGCCTGAAATGTCACTATAGGTTCCATATTGATTGGCATCACTACTATTTGAAATAAAATTACCTACTCCAAATTGTGCTCCGGTACCCGTACCCGATATTTCATTAAATACCCCGTAATGATTTCCCGTTCCAGATCCGTTTGTAAACGAATGAACCCCTCTGTGTTCACCATTTCCAGTACTTAATACTCTTCCAAAAAGCCCTACTAACGTTGCCGTACTGGCAGAGGACGTTACTTCAGATAAAAGTCCATAGGTAGTCACATTGTTCGATCCACTCATCACCACAGATACCCCTCTACCACCTTGGTCTTCTTCAATATCCAAAGGCCAAGTAGTCGTATTTTTACCAATGGCTACATTACCTAAGGTATAAATATTATCATTGATACTATTAGGGCTGGTTGTCGTACTTTCTTCGTACCAATCTTCATCACCCGTGGGAGTTGCCGTTGTAATTAAACGTTCCCAAGTGGTTCCGTTAAAATAGTAAAATCCTACGCCGCCACCACCCGTTGTTCCGGGATTGGTATTGTAAATTAATAAGCCTGTCGCTGCGGTATTAACTCCATCAAGCATGGTGTTTGCTACATCAGAAAGTGAAACCTGCGGAATGAGGATTCCTTTATCGGTAGAAGAAACATCCAGTAAAGAGGACGGATTTGGAGTGGTGGTACCAATCCCTACTTGAGCAACTAATGCACTTCCGTGCATCACAATTGCCATAAAAAAAATGACTCTCTTCATAATTTCTTTTTTTTAAGCGGGAGCCATGGATTATTTGGGGGATAACAAATGTAAGCTATTGGTTTTAAATAAAATAGAGGTAAACCCCCTTTTTACCGGTAAAAAGAAAAATATAATTAGTGTTATAATTAAATTTTTCGAATTAAAATATTTGCATTACTGGAACTTAAAATTGGCGTTGGCAAAGCCGCACCAAATACGGGAAATAACCTAAAAGTAACTAAGTCGCCAGCGGTTAATGAAAAGTCATTAGTGAATGCGTAATTTTGTGTATAACTCAAACTTACATTAGCTTGTCCCTGCAGAAAAAGTTGTCCCGCTAAGAACCCATTTACATACACTCTAAATCCAGCAATCATTTGAGTTGTACCAGCGCCATTAAAATCGATAGGCAAATTTGCTGTGATTGAATACACACCACTCGATGGAATGGTATAGGTACCTGTTGTAATATTATAGGTTCCTCCACCTTGATTATAATGAACTGTAGCATAAACTATGTTGTGTTCTGTTGCATTAATAAGACTGGAATTTAATGTAGTACCAATTTTAATTGCAGGCGTTGTTGTACTTACCCAACTTACATTGCCACTGCCATCGGTCTGCATAATTTGGTCTGCGGTACCGCGAGAGGCAGGTAAAATATAATTATTAGCTGTTGTTGTGCCAATGGAAACATTTCCTAAAAAATAACCTGCATAACTACCACTTTTTAACACTTCTGAATACAACCCGTAATGGGTACCTCCTGCACTATCTGAAATATAATTATAAGTACCATACTTTATTCCCGCTCCCGAACCTACAAGACCATTATAGGTCCCAAAATGAATACCTGTTCCATTCCCAGATATGGTATTGTTAACCCCATAACGAAATCCCGTACCACTTCCTTGTAAATTGTTATCGGTTCCTATGTGAATACTTGAGGAAGAGGATGTCATAAAATTATAAATTCCTCTATGAATGCCACTTCCTGCGGAGATATTATTATAAACTCCGGTATGGTCCCCACTACCTGTATTGGCAAGATTTAAATAAACCCCTATTTGCTGTCCCGAACCTGTCCCTGAAAGTTGTTGGAAAGTACCATAATGAATTCCAGATCCCGAACCTGATAGATCATTATAGGTTCCAAAATGATTGCTATCTCCAGAATTACTAATAGCCGTAAAAACTCCATATTTGAGTCCTAATCCAGAACTTCCAATTTGATTATAAAGTCCGGTTTGATTGATATTGGTTGTGCTGGATAAACTGGTAAAATGTCCATAATGATTACTAGCTCCCGTATTGGTAATGTTTGTGTAGGTACCATATTGTAAGCCTGTTCCGCTTCCCGACAAAAATGTTTGCATCCCGTAATGAACTCCTATACCCGAACCCGATAAAGAATTATAAACACCAGTGTGAACCCCATCTCCGGTACTTAATATGCTATTTGAAATGGTGATTTGTGAGCCAGACCCAGAGCCCGCTAAAGAATTTAAAACTCCTGTATGTTGTCCATTTCCAACATTGCTAATAAAATTATACACTCCGGTATGCTCACTATCACCAATGTTTGTAATACTATTTATTATTCCACGCTGCTGTCCTGTACCGGAGCCCGCTAAAATATTGTAGATACCCCAATGGGTACCTGCACCAGCACCACTGAGTTGATTTTGCATTCCAAAATGATTTCCATCTTGGCTATTATTAATAATATTGTTAATAGCATATTGATTACCTGTACCGTTCCCAGTTATAGAAGTATTTATACCATAATGTGTCCCCGACCCCGCACCGGAAAGTGTATTGAGAATTGCATAATGGGAATTATCGCCTGAATTTGTTATGGTATTGGCAATACCTATCTGGCTTCCTGTTCCTGTCCCTGATAAGGCATTCAACATTCCACGATGTATCCCAGAACCCGAGCCACTAAGCACACTGTAGATTGAATTATGCTCTGCATCCCCGGAATTATTGATTGTATTAAAAATAGCATATTGCAAGCCGGTACCCGCTCCTGAAAGGGTATTGGTTGTTCCTATATGAAAGCCGGATCCAGTTCCTAAAAGGGTGTTGGAAGATCCAATATGCTGTCCTGTCCCGCTATTACTTATAGCAGTATTAACACCGTATTGAAATCCATTTCCAGTACCTCCCAAATTATTGTAAAGCCCTTGATGTGCTCCTGAACCTCCTGTTAAAAATTCATTATAAACTCCTGTTTGAACTGATGCAGAGGTATTTGAAATAGTATTAAAAACCCCTCTTTGTTCTCCCGTACCACTACCTGACAAACCATTTACAATACCGTAATGCACACCAGTACCGCCTCCCGATAGGGAATTTAGTATTCCGTAATGAAATCCATTACCTGAATTGGAAATGGGGTTGTAAACACCAATTTGTTGTCCTGTAGCCGCTCCACCCATCGCATTATACATTCCATAGTGGGTTCCAGTACCGGAATTCTGAATATTATTATATACCCCCATAAGCGTTCCACTTCCCGTTCCTCCCATTAAGTTATAAAGCCCTCTTGATGTTCCTGAACCAGTAAAGTTATTTTCATTGTGGATGGAACTATTTATACCTGTATCAGCATAGTTTGAATAAATATTTAGTGTACGGGGTATGGTTCCATCCGCCTGATTAAGATCCAAAAGATAATCGGCTGTATTTTTACCAATGGCTAAGTTTCCGAAGGTAAATTTATCATCTCCAATATTATCGGGCGGAGAAGTAGTTCCCTCTTCATACCAATCAATATCTCCTGTAGCAGTCGCTGAAGTTATTAACCGTTCCCATTCAGAACCATTAAAATAGTAATACCCTACTCCATCACCTCCTGTGGTAGCTGCATTCGTATTATAGATAAGCAGACCTGTAGCTGCCATATTAACACCATCCAGCATGGTATCAGTAACATCTGAAAGTGATACTTGCGGTATCAAAATTCCCTTATCGGTGGAAGAAATATCTAATAAAGTGGAAGGATTTGGA
>JAGQZA010000039.1 GCA_020435805.1 Flavobacteriaceae bacterium | reverse complement strand
GGATCTTCAGCATCCATAACTTCGGCCACACAGTCTTTATAGGCATTGTCCAATAAGGGCTGTAACCATAAATCTCTTCCGTCTTTTATTGTAATAGAAGAATTTATTCTTTTTGCGACCAAAACGGTTTTTACACATGGGCAATTTTCTAGGGCCTCATCAACAATTCCTTTTAAATCTATAGCTTTGTTTCCCCTGTAAGAACCATCGCTGGTAATGACCATGGTGCATTCGCAATCATTGATGCGAGTTGCTAAAGCCGCTGCCGAAAAACCTGCAAATACCACACTATGTATAGCGCCAATGCGTGCACAAGCCAAAACAGCATAAGCCAACTCCGGGATCATGGGCAAATAAATACAAACCCTATCTCCTTTTTTTATGCCTTGCTCTTTTAGCACATTAGCAAATTGGCTTACTTTTTCGTGTAGTTGATGATATGTAATATGTTGTGCCTCTTCTTTAGGGTCATTAGGCTCAAAAATAATAGCAGTTTTGTTGCTTCGAGTGGATAAATGCCTATCTATGCAATTTTCTGTGATATTTAGTTGCGCTCCCTTAAACCAAGTAACTTCGGGTTTGGAAAAATCCCAGGTTAACACATTATTCCAGTGTTTACGCCAAACAAAGTTTTCTTCGGCAATTTCTTCCCAAAAAGTTTCGGGATCTCGAACGCTTTTTCGGTACACTTGAAAATATTCTTCCAAATTTTTTATATGGTATTGGCTCATAGAATTGTATTAAAAGGGAAAAGTTACGATTTTTCTAACTTTTAAAATGAAACGGTATATACTACTTTTTAAGAACCAACCTAAAACTTATATAGAGTTACCGTATATAGGGGTAACACATCCAATTGTAAACGATTACAAACGACAATAACCGATAGTAAATGTGTAAAAGTTTGGTGTAAAAAATCCTTGCTCTAAGTTTGTCCTGTCGAACTTGATGAAGAGTCGATAGTATTAACTGTTTAACAATTAAAATTTAAAATTATGAGCACATTAAGAAACAAAGTACAGTTGATTGGAAACCTTGGAAACGATCCTGAAATCATTACCCTTGAGTCGGGTAAAAAGTTGGCAAAATTCTCCATTGCCACCAACGAAAGTTACAAAAACAACAAAGGAGAACGTGTTACCGACACACAATGGCACAATGTGGTTGCCTGGGGAAAAACAGCTGAAATTATTGAAGGTTTTGTCACCAAAGGAAAAGAAATTGCCATTGAAGGGAAGTTAACTGCCCGTTCATGGGAAGATAAAGACGGGCAAAAACGCTACACTACAGAAGTAGTTTGTAACGAGTTGTTGCTACTTGGGAAGTAAAAATACAAAGCCATAACAAGTTGGGGCGGCCAAAGGCCGCCCCAACTATTTTAATAACTATAAAACCGTTCAAAAATTTCTTTTTCCAGTTGTTCTCTGTGATTGGGGTGCGCAATGGAAATAAGTTCTTTTGCACGCTGCTTTAAACTTTTGCCGTATAAGTTTACCACTCCAAATTCGGTAGCAACATAGTGCACATGGGCACGAGTAGTAGTAACACCTGCACCATACTTAAGATGAGGAACAATTTTAGAAAGCCCATTTTTTGTGGTGGAAGGCATAGCAATAATAGGCTTGCCTCCTTCAGAAAGAGACGCTGCTCTTATAAAATCCATTTGTCCTCCCACACCGGAATATTGATAGGGACCAATAGTGTCTGCGCAAACTTGCCCAGTTAAATCTATTTCTATAGCACTATTTATAGCGGTAACTTTTGGATTTCTTTTTATGATAGAAGTATCATTAGTATAGCCCGCCTCTTTAAAATGAACTAAAGGGTTATCGTCTATAAAATCATATAGCTTTTTTGAACCTAAAGCAAAGGTGGTCACAATTTTGCCTGTTTTTATTTCTTTGTCTTCTCCGGTTATAATTCCTTTTTCAATTAAAGGAAGTACCCCATCCGAAAACATTTCAGTATGAATTCCCAATCGTTTGTGATTTCCTAAATTGTGCAAAACGGCATTTGGAATAGTACCAATCCCCATTTGCAAGGTTGCACCATCTTCAATAAGTTCAGCTACGTGCTTTCCTATGGCTTTTTCAGTTTCTGAAGGAGTAGTACTATGCGAATAATGAATAGGTTTGTCTATACATACAGCAAAATCTATTTGACTTGCGTGAATGATTCCATCTCCATGAGTTCTTGGTACTTGTGGATTCACTAAGGCAACCACCTTTTTTGCTTTCTGAACAGCGGGAAGTGTAATATCTACTGAAACTCCTAAAGAACAGTACCCGTGTTTATCGGGTGGTGAAACTTGAATAAAGGCCACATCCAGTGGAAGGATGTTTCTTCGAAATAACCAATGGATTTCACTTAAAAAAATAGGAATATAGTCCCCGTTGTTGGAATTTACTCCTTTCCGAACATTAGAGCCTACAAAAAAACTATAGAGTTTAAATGCTTTGTTGTAGGGTTCTCTTACATATTGCGCATCACCATCGGTATGGATTTGAACAATTTCTACATTTTTTAATTCATTATAACGTTCACATAAGTGATCGATGAGGTAATTTGGGGTCATGGCTGCTCCTTGAAAGAATACCCTGTCTCCAGATTTTACAATAGCCACAGCTTCTTCAACGGGAACAATTTTTAAACTTTTACTCATAGGGGTTTATTTTGGTGCAAAGGTCATGACCAGTAAGGGTTTTTGATATGATAATTATCAGTATGATCTAAGTAAAGAATTTTTGAGAAGATTTTTTGAAATTTCTATTAATTCAGATGGTATGCTTACCTTTGCACCCCAAGTTTAAAGGATAAGTCTATGACAATCAGTGGAAAAATAGAACTCATGGCCCCTGCAGGGAATTTCGAATCCCTTCAGGCAGCTATTGACAATGGAGCAGATTCGGTATATTTTGGTGTGGAACAGCTCAATATGCGCGCTCGTGCCAGCATCAACTTTACCTTAGAAGATCTTCCGGAAATTGTAAACCGATGTGAGAAAAAGCAGGTGCGTACCTACTTAACACTGAATACCATTATTTACGATCACGATTTATCCATTATAAAAACACTTTTAGATGCTGCCAAAGCCGCAAATGTTACGGCAGTAATCGCCATGGACCAAGCGGTAATTTCGTATGCACGACAGATTGGAATAGAAATTCATATTTCTACCCAAATCAATATTACCAACATAGAAACAGTGAAGTTCTATGCCATGTTTGCCGATACCATGGTGATGAGCCGTGAATTGAGCTTACGCCAGGTAAAGAAAATTGTCGAGCAAATTGAAAAGGAACAAGTAAAAGGTCCCTCAGGAAATCTAGTGGAGATTGAAATTTTTGGTCACGGCGCACTTTGTATGGCCGTTTCGGGGAAATGCTATTTAAGTTTGCACTCGCACAATTCTTCAGCAAATAGGGGCGCTTGTAAACAAAATTGCCGAAAAAAATACACCGTTATCGACCAAGAAAGTGGTTTTGAAATAGAATTGGATAACGAGTACATGATGTCTCCCAAAGATCTTTGTACGTTGGAATTTCTAGATGAAGTAATAGATACTGGAGTAAAAGTCTTAAAAATTGAAGGCCGTGGTCGTGCCCCAGAATATGTAGCCAAAACCATTAAAACTTATCGTGAAGCCATCGACGCTCATTACGATGGGACTTTTACCGAAGAAAAAGTAAAAGATTGGATGACCGAACTGGAAAAAGTCTATAACCGCGGATTTTGGAGCGGGTATTACCTTGGGCAAAAACTGGGCGAATGGAGTGAAGCCAACGGTTCTAAGGCTACCCAAAAGAAAGTATATGTGGGGAAAGGCGAGCATTACTTCCCCAAAACTGGTATTGGGGAATTCAAAATTGAAGCTTACGATTTAAAAATTGGCGATACCGTACTTATTACCGGACCAACTACCGGCGTGGAAGAATTTGAATTAACCCAAATGATGGTTAATGACCAGACGTTACAAAAAGCGACCAAAGGAGATTCCATTACCATTCCATTACCATTTAGAGTGCGTCCTTCAGACAAACTCTACAAAATTGTTAAAACCGAATATGCGGTAGAAACCAGCCAAGTTTAAGTATGGTAGTCGTAACCTTACAACGTAATAAATGTATAGGCTGCAACTATTGTGTGGAGTTGGCTCCGGGACAATTTCAAATGTCCAAAAAAGACGGCAAAAGTGTACTATTGCATTCCACTGAAAAGAAAGGGTTTTTTACCTTAAAATCTCCCGATGACAGTATTTATGAAGGTTGTGTAGAAGCACAAAAGGCATGTCCCGTAAAGATTATTGTGACAAAGCAAGTTTAGTCTTCATAAGCAATTAATTTTGAGATAATTTTCTTTTTGATTATAGAGTACGTAATAGTACTTATGGTTCATTTTAAAAACACCTTCTAAAATATTTTTTGCAAATTTTTCTTCCTGTAATCTAATATTCTCAAAAACCCCAATTTTTTTCTTTCCTTCCATAAATTCAAGATCATCATTTAATAAAGCATTTAATTCTATGATTGCATTTTTATTGTATTGTAAAAAGGCACTATTCGGTGTAGTATTATTGCTAAGTAATGCATACATCAAGCCTCCTGCAAGCCCAAAACTCATAAGTGCTGATCGTAAACCAGCTTCCTCTGGAGTTACATAATTTGCAATATGACTTCCGAAATCAATCTGTATTGTATTCTGTTCAATTTCTTTTGCGCTTATACCTATTGAATAAGTATTTATCATTTTTAATAGTTTCGCCGTTTCCTTTTCAGCTTGTTTTGAAGTAATTGCTTTAGAAACTTTTAGATTAAATGTTTCAAAAAAATTCTCTTTAGTAATAGTATATTGTTTTAACTCTTTTTCAGTTTCTAAGTTTTTAATAGAAAAAGACATTGTTTTTGAATTGGTTGAGATTTGAAAAAGATTATCTTTAAATAAGAAAGAATTTGACTGACCATAAGCTAGCCCTTCTGGAACAAATGGGGCTAAAAACCTTTTAACATTAACAGTATTGTCTTTTATGTTAAATTCAAAAGTATAGGTTATATTTTTCGATTTGTCAACCACCAGAGTGCAGCCTTCTTCAGTAGGGTATGCCTTCATTAAGTGCCTAGTTATATTCAGAGTTGGCGGAATGCTTCCTTGAATAAATGGAATTTCAAAATCATCATTTACATTCACCCGATCTTTTAAGAAATCGAACAGGGGAACAGTATTATTTTTTGTGTCGCGATATTCCAAAGAAGGATTCTTTATTTCTTTTTGAATAATCGAGCCCTTTGCATCAATGCTATAAATCTTAAAATTGGAATCTTTTTCTTTTATGGTAATGAAATATATGTGATTATTTTTTTCAAATTGAAATAAAAACCGCTCCTCTTTTAATTGTAAGTCAATCTCGAAATGCTCTGTTGTTTTTTCGTTAAAATTGAATGAAGAAGCAGATAATTTTGATTTGTTGTTATTGGAAAAAAATATGATGACAGAGTCTTCCAAAAAAATGTTTCCTAAAAAATTTTCATAGGTGTTTTTTTTAATTTCAGAAGTATACGATGAGATTATAGAGCCTTCTTTATCAAACAAATAGTTGATAGTGTTTTTAGAATCAATGAAAAATAGACAAAACTTATCAGAGTCAGTACTGGATAAGGGTAGTAAAAAATCTACTTTTTCGTTTTCTTTTAAAAAAGCATCTAATTTTAAAAAAGGTTCTTGACTATAAAGATTAATTCCAAGACTCCAAAAGAATAGAAGGATAATAATTCTCATGATTTTAATTGATGGTTGTTCCATTTTTGACTTCCTTTTCTTCCGGATTCACAAAAACCAGTTTTCCTTCGGTATTTTCAGTCATTAAAATCATACCCTGGCTTTCTACCCCACGTAGTGCCCGAGGGGCAAGGTTTACCAGTACCGTTACTTTTTTCCCAATAATTTCTTCCGGAGAAAAACTTTCAGCAATGCCCGAAACAATGGTGCGAACATCCAAACCCGTATCTACTTTTAGTACCAATAATTTATTGGCTTTTGGCATCTTCTCAGCTTCAATAATGGTTCCCACACGTAGATCGAGCTTACTGAAATCATCAAATGTAATGGTCTCTTTTTGGGGAGTTACTTCCTTGTTCATAGCTTCGTTTGCTTTTTTACTGGCTTCTAATTTTGCTAATTGCTGCTGAATTTGTTCGTCTTCTATTTTACTGAATAATAATTCACTTTCTCCAATAGTATGACCAGGTTTTAGTAATTCTGTTTTTTCGGAAACTGAATCCCAATCTATTGTCGGGTCGAGCGCAGTCGAGACCATTAGCATTTTTTTCAATTTTGCTGAAGTAAACGGCAAAAACGGTTCGCTTAAAACTGCTAATGCTGCTGCGATTTGTAGCGCAACATACATGACCGTTTTAGTTCTTTCTTCGTCTGTTTTAATGGTTTTCCAAGGTTCTTCGTCGGCTAAATATTTGTTCCCCAATCGGGCCACATTCATTAATTCGGTTTGCGCTTCCCGAAAACGGTATTTTTCAATAGCGTTGGCAATAATATGGGGATAGGCTTTTAAAGCCGTAAGGGTTTCTTCATCAACCGTAGTAAAATTATCAGGTTCCGGAACAACTCCGTTGTAATATTTATGGGTCAATACCGTAACCCGATTGATGAAATTTCCAAAAATGGCCACCAACTCGTTATTATTTCTCGCTTGGAAATCGGCCCATGTAAAATCGTTATCCTTGGTTTCCGGAGCATTGGCCGTTAACACGTAACGCAACACATCCTGCTGGTTGGGGAACTCCTCTAGATACTCGTGCAACCAGACCGCCCAGTTTTTACTCGTTGAAATTTTATTGCCTTCTAGATTTAAGAATTCATTCGCGGGTACATTGTCGGGGAGAATATAACTGCCCTCTGCTTTTAGCATACTTGGGAAAATGATACAATGGAATACAATATTATCTTTCCCAATAAAATGCAACAGTTTAGTCTCTTCACTTTTCCAGTAAGGCTCCCAATCTTTGCCTACTCTTTCTGCCCATTCCTTAGTAGAAGAAATATAGCCAATAGGCGCATCGAACCAAACATAGAGTACTTTTCCTTCGGCACCTTCAACAGGAACCGGGATTCCCCAATCGAGGTCGCGTGTAACAGCACGGGGACGTAATCCGTCGTCAATCCAAGATTTGCATTGCCCATAGACATTGGTTTTCCAATCTTTTTGATGACCTTTTATAATCCAATCTTTTAACCAATTTTCATATTGGTCTAAGGGTAAAAACCAGTGTTTGGTTTCTTTTAAAACAGGTTTACTGCCCGTTATGGCACTTTTCGGATTGATGAGGTCGGTAGCATTGTGCGAGGTACCGCATCGTTCACATTGGTCGCCATAACTTTCTTCATTGCCGCATTTTGGGCAAGTTCCTATTACAAAACGGTCGGCCAAAAACTGTTGCGCTTCTTCATCGTATAATTGTTGGGTAACTTCTTCCACAAATTTCCCGTCGTCATACAATTTTCTGAAAAATTGCGAAGCAGTATCGTGGTGCACTTTTGCCGAGGTACGTGAATAATTATCGAAGGAAATGCCGAAGTCTTCAAACGAATTTTTGATGATCGCATGGTATTTATCCACTACCTGCTGCGGGGTTATTCCTTCCTTTTTGGCTTTAATGGTAATGGGGACTCCATGTTCGTCACTTCCACAGATAAAGGCAACATCTTTGTTTTGAAGCCTTTGGAAACGTGCATAAATATCGGCAGGGACATACACCCCGGCCAAGTGACCTATATGAACAGGGCCGTTGGTATATGGAAGTGCAGCAGTAATGGTATATCTTTTGGGATGACTCATGCTTGTAAATAAGTGGCAAAAATACACATTTTAGAAACTAAAAAAGCATCCCGAAATAGGAATGCTTTTCAAACAAGACGGTTTTGCCGTCTATTTTATTATAATAGATTTACTGTAATGCTGCCCGCATATACTTATACGATAGATATATTGCCCATAACTTAGCCGAATTCCTGCACGTTCTTTAACATCAATACTATTTCGTCCTGCCAAAAACATCGTATTGGCGAGTGTAGCGATTTCCCTTCCCACCAAGTCATATAATTTTATAATGCCATGAGAGGGGTGAGGGATGTTCATTTCAATAACTACTGAATTATTTTTATATACCGGAACGTGAGTAAATCTACTTATATTACTGAAATCGTTATTGGATAATATGTCACATTCAAATCCTAAATCCAAATCTTGATAGGTCTCATTCAATAAAATAGTATTAACTACGGAAGGATCCAAACAAAACCAGTTGGTAAGGACTGTTGAATAGATGTCTCTAAAATCGGAGGTGGGAATTAAATTGTCGTGGGCGTCCCATTCATTAATATCGGGGTGTTCTCCTACAAATCCACTTCCGTTAAGTCCTGCGCCAAAAAGCATTACCGGAGAGGCCGCTCCATGATCGGTCCCTGTGGAACCATTTTCATAGGGTCTTCTTCCAAATTCAGAAATGGTCATTCCCAAGACTTTGTCATCCATTCCTGAGACGGCTAAATCTTCATAAAACGCTTTCACGGAAGTAGCCAAATCTTGTAATAATTCCTGATGTCTTTCGGGTTGATTGGCATGGGTGTCAAAACTTCCCAGCGAAACCATATAGACTTTAGTTCCCAAACCTCCTTTAATGAGTCGGGCAACAGCTGCCAATTGTTGTGCAAGAGCTCCTTCGCCATAATTGGCATTATTGGAAGCATTTGTATAAGCTTCGTGAATAATTTGTGCGTATGTAAAGGTAGTATTGGCGGTAGCTCTCATAAACAACAACTTATCGCCATACACACAATCGGGTACATTTACAACATCATGAAGGGTTCCATTTTCAGCGACATTTTGTAATTGTTCCAAGTTGGCTACCGTAAAGGCATAATTGTTATTATTTCCTTCAAAAATAAGATTGCCAATATTTCCTACCTGCACAGCAGGCGGAATTTCGGGAGGATTAATGAGGTAATCGGGATACAAATCTTCAAAATAGCGACCCCACCAACCGGTGGGCTCAATATAGGTATCTGCAGCCGATGCCCAAATATCGGTAGAGCGAAAATGCGATAAATTTTGCTGTGGATATCCAACCCCGTGAACTACTTTCATATTGCCGTCACCCCATACCGACTCTAGAGCATTCATATAATTTGGAATGGCAAAATCGGCATTCAGATTCAATAAATCGGTTTCGAGGTGTCGAATGGTAGGTCGTAAATTGGCATAGGAGGGATAGTCGTAAATAGGGACGATGGTATTGAGGCCGTCATTTCCTCCTTCTAAACGAATGATCACTAATATGTTGTCATTTTCGCTATTGGCCAATGCTACTGATAAGGGCGAAGGTTTTGTAGCCGAAACAGCATGACTTCCCAACATCATCGAGCCGCCGCCTACTAGCCCTAGCGCTTGAATAAAGGAGCGCCTATTCCATAGCAAATGCTCTTGGTCGTGTACTGTTTTTTCTTCGGATGCATGTTTACTTTTATGCTGAAATATGGGGTGATCGTGCAGGCACATAACGGTTATTTTAATTGAAATTCGGGGATGGTGGCAAGGTGCACCAGAAGTAAATATACCTGATAGGGAGCCGATTCCCAGTCAAGATTCCAAAGACCTTCATCGTAATAGTTTTGAGGCACCTCCCATTTAAAAATATCGGTAGCAATGTCATAATCACTCGCTGTGTAAAGTTCTTTTGAATTGAAATAATCTACAATTACCTTTGTTATGTAAGCCGGGTCAATACTATCGTTACTTAAAACTTTTGCTAATTGCCTAAAGGCTTCTTCTTGTCCATTCCCGAAGAGTGCCCCCAAATAAGCTTCAAATAATTGCCATCTTCCGGTAAGGGTAGAGGTACTTATCCAGTCTTCATCCCGTTGCCATCCAGCCACATTGGGAGGGTTGTAAATATTTTGCCCTAAGGTACCTGCAAAGTATATGAAAGCCTCCATGAGTTCGTCATTGTAGGCAAATTCACTTTCGTTTACAAAATTGAAAATTAAATCGAAGGGACTTTTAATAACAACTCCGGTAGCTCTTTCATCAAAAAAATGCTCGCTTTTAAAGAGTTGTTTTAGGACGGGAACCAATTCAAAATTGGAATTGATAAACGTTTGGGACAATGGAGTTATAATATTGGTTTCAATAGTTGCATCAATATCCGGGCTTACAAAATACTGATAGAGCTTTCGGCAAATATAAACGGCTATTAAACTTTCTTTTTCCTGAAAAAGGATGTTAATGACATCATCGTACCCCCAATTTCCTGTTTGTCCAAATATAGTTTTGTCTCCATTAACAAAAGTGCTACTATCAAAATAAATAGTTCCCCCGGGTTCGGTCATATGGTTATAGCCTGTAAAGGCTTTTGACGTTTCTACAATATCTGTTTCGCTATAACCATTCCCTTCCCCTAAGGTAAATAATTCATAAAATTCCCGAGCATAATTTTCATTGGGCTCCACATTAGTGTTTTCAAAACCATTTAAGTACAATAACATGGCGTGGTTAATACCAATGGCATGGACAAAATCTTTAAAATTTCCCAGCGCATAGGTTTCGCATACATGGTAATATTGAAACAAATAGGGAGAATAAAAATAGGTTTCCAACTCGGTCACAAAGTGATTCAACCAAAATTCGGTTAGACGCCCCCGTAACTCTTGGGTGATAAAATTATTTCCTGTGAGAATGCGCCAGTCGAGAATGTATTGTTCATTTTCAACTTCAAAATTGCTAAAATCACTTACGGCATAAAAACCCCAAAAAGGGGCCGGAGTAGCAGGAAGATTGAAAGCGGTATCTACGATGGAATCAATCAAATTACCGGGGGTCATAGAAAGCCCTTCATCAATTTTACTTTGTGAAGCACTAAACCCTAATCTTCGATACACATGCTGCACTTTTGAAAATGTCCAAGGATTGGGCCCTGAAGGAACATAAGGCGTTAAAGTAGCGGTATTACAAGAAGCAGCAGTAAGTATTTCCATAGTCAAAACAATGAATTAGAGGCATTTAAAAATAACCAATATTTTTTGTTATCTGCAAATGGGACAAAATTTTAACGAAATAGTTTAATTTTATGGAAACCGAAATACCCGTATGCAAATACCACCCTATTTAAAACCTGGTGATACTGTGGCCTTAGTTTCTACAG
The DNA here is from genome assembly GCA_020435805.1 of Flavobacteriaceae bacterium. GTDB lineage: Bacteria > Bacteroidota > Bacteroidia > Flavobacteriales > Flavobacteriaceae > Halomarinibacterium. The sequence continues at coordinate 3,429 of JAGQZA010000039.1, read as the reverse complement.
CTCGAAAAATTACCGAAGCCGAAATACAACCCGCCATCGATTTATTAAATTCTTGGGACTTAAAGGCTCTGGTGGGTACAACCATAGGGGCTGAAAGTAACCAATTTGCAGGGGATGATGCACTGCGGGCATCAGATTTTCAAGTCATGCTCGATAAGTCCGAAGTAAAAGCTATTTGGTGTGCTCGGGGAGGCTATGGAACGGTTCGCATTATTGATAAACTCGATTTTTCGGGATTTCTGAAAAACCCAAAATGGATTATTGGCTATAGTGATATTACTGTTTTGCACAGCCATATACATAAGTTGGGAGTGGCAACGCTACATGCGCAAATGTGTTTGGAGATTGAAAATAAATCGGAGGCAACCCGAGAAACTTTACGTAAGGCACTTTTCGGAGAAATTTATTCAATTGAATATAATTCAACACATCCCTTGCAACGAAATGGTGAAGTCCGAGGGCAATTAGTAGGTGGAAACCTCTCGATGCTGTATTCGCTCTGCGGAAGTCCTTCGGCATTAAGCACTCAAGGAAAGATTTTGTTTTTGGAAGATTTGGATGAGCATTTGTATCATGTGGATAGAATGATGCAAAACCTAAAACGCAATGGAATGTTACAAGATTTGGCAGGGTTAATTGTTGGCGGCATGAGCGATATGAAAGACCATACCAAGGAATTTGGTTTTGCTACCGACAGACCTTTTGGCAAAACCGCCGAAGAAATCATTTTTGATACGGTAAAAGAGTATGACTATCCGGTTTGTTTTGGATTTCCTGCGGGGCATATACTAGATAATAGAGCGATGGTAATGGGGAGTGAAGTAAGGTTATTTGTTAACGATAAACAGGTTCTATTAACAAATTAATAAAAGGGTAATTATTTGTAACTTGCAAATGTTTGCAGAAGGAATTATGAATGACATAAAAAAAGAATTTTTAGATAAACTTAAAGGCTTTTCAAAAGATCTGACCGAATATGTTTCGGACAAAGTTGGCAATTGGAAAGTGAAAGGTTTTATTGATATAGAAAAGAGTATTTACACCATTTCTTCCGACACCAAAATCATTTCTAAAATTCTCGAAATTCAACTTTTTCCAAAATTTAAAGAATTTGCTGAGCAGAATGGATATGAAATAGTTCTTGCCGAAATGCAAAATTGGTATCCTGACTTATCGTTTGTAAACAAAAAAAATCCGAAAATAAAATTCGCAGTTGATATAAAAACAACATACCGATTAGATGATTATGATGGTTTTTGCAACGGATTTACACTTGGTTCTCATGGAGAATATTTTAGAGAAAGAACAAGTACAAAAAACATTCAATTCCCATATGCTGAATACACTTCACATATTTGCTTGGGAATTTTATACACAAGGGCATTATCAACTGACATTGATGAAACGAAAATTCTTCAACTGAACGAGTTAGATAAAATTACTTCTGTAATTAAAGACCTTGTATTCTTCGCAGAAGAAAAATGGAAAATATCGAGCGACAAAGGGGGTAGTGGAAATACTGCAAACATTGGAAGCATTCAATATATAGACGACATTCTTAAAGGAAATGGTGTATTCAAAAACCTTGGTGAAAAAGTATTTGATGAATATTGGATAAACCAAGGTGTTTTAAAAGTTCCAGACCCAAAGAAAGAAGGCAACTTTAAAAAGTTAACCAAATTGACTGAGTTTCTTGAATTCAAAGGAATGAGTTCGGATAAAATCAATCCAATGAAACCTAAACGAAAAAACAAGAAATGAAAACATTTGTCCCTCCAATAAAATCACAAGGCATTAAAACCAAATTGGTTGAATGGATTGCCACAAATGTAAAAGAAATAGACTTTGAGCGTTGGGTCGAACCATTTATGGGAACAGGTGTTGTGGCTTTTAATGTTCATCCTAAAAAAGCATTGCTTTGCGATAGCAATCCACATTTAATCAATTTTTACAAAGCCATTCAGAACAAAGAAATAACAAGTGGATTGGTTAGAAAATATTTGAATGAAGAAGGACAAAAACTTTTAGAAACCAATGGAGAACATTACTATCTCGTTCGAGAAAGATTTAATAAGTCAGGTAATTCTTTAGATTTTCTGTTTTTAAGTCGTTCATGCTTTAATGGGATGATGCGATTTAATAAAAAAGGTGGATTTAATGTTCCGTTTTGCAAAAAGCCAACCCGATTTGCACAAGCATTGATTACTAAAATCACTAATCAAGTCGAAAATATATCGCAGATAATCGAACTTGGCGATTATGAATTTAAACATCAAGATTTTAGAGCAACATTATCTGAATTAAAAAAATCAGATTTAGTGTATTCAGACCCACCCTATATAGGAAGACATGTTGATTATTTCGATAGTTGGTCTGAAGAAGAAGAAATTATATTGAATGATGGGTTAGAATCTTCAAACTGTAAATTCATTTTATCAACTTGGTTAAGTAACAAATACAGAACAAATGACTATGTGTTTTCTGTATGGAAAGACAGTTATGTCGCAACTAAAGAACATTTTTATCACGTTGGCGGAAAAGAGACTAACCGAAATGCTGTCTATGAAGCTCTTTTATCGAATATAGAATTAAAGGATAGCATTTCAAATTCGGAAATGAAGGCACGAATCAAAAATGACAAATCACAATTAACTTCTAAACCAAAAGTTTATGCTTTCTCTGAGCAGTTATTTTTAGAATTAAAAGAAGAAAACACTGCAAATAATTGTTCGGTTTAATTTATGGCCTACCATAACGACCTTGGCAAAATAGGAGAAGAGCTTGCAGCACAATTTTTACTGCGGGAAGGGTATGAGATTCTGGAACGCAATTTTGTGTACGACAAAGCCGAAATTGACATTATTACTCAAAAAGACAAAGGAGAAATAGTCGTAGTAGAAGTGAAAACCCGTAACAGTGCCGCGTTTGGAAATCCGCAGGAGTTTGTATCCAAAAGTAAAATAAAACTCTTGGTAAAAGCGGCTCATGAATATGTTATTTCAAGAAACCTGAATGTTGAAGTACGTTTTGATATTATTGCCGTACTCAAAAATAAAAAGGACGAAAGCATCGAACATTTTGAAAATGCCTTTTACCATTTTTAGGTACGAGTGTACCCAAAAACACTTCATTTTTTTACAGACCCTTATCTTTGTAGTCTAATTTTAAAGAATGAATATTACCCTTCAATGGATAGACGTAATCATCTTTATTGGCATTTGCCAAGGGATTTTTCTTTCATTGACCTTGCAGCGTATTTCAAATAATAACCATAGTGCCAATCGTATTTTATCCTACCTCATTGCGCTGGCTACGGTCATGCTTATAGGTAGGTTTGTCTATTTTCGGTTTTTAACCGAGTGGGTGTTTCAATGGAGCATTTTGGTAGATGCTGTTGTATTTCTTTTTGGCCCGCTAACGTTTATCTAC
>JAGQZA010000038.1 GCA_020435805.1 Flavobacteriaceae bacterium | reverse complement strand
TGGCAAAATGGCCGGGATTTTAAATTTCCAAGCAAACCATTGTGCTAGTATTCCCAAAATGATAATTCCTGCTAATTCAATCATCGGGTTGGTTAATTAGTTTTTAAAAATAGGAAGAAACTACCTACCGCACCAAACAATTTATGATATTAAACAAAACAGCCCTTTTTAGCCACGAAGCCTATTGCTAATTCAATATTTTTCAGAAAAGAGCCGCAAAAGCCCTAACATTTTGTTAAATTCTTAAAAATTAGTGGCTACACCCATATCTAAAATGTTTCTCTTTTGCTAATTTGCGCTTCTTATGAATTTAATCCCCATAGAGGCAGGAAATTTTAAACTTGATGGTGGTGCTATGTTTGGTGTTGTGCCTAAAAGTCTTTGGTCAAAAACCAATCCGGCAGACAGTAATAATATGATCGATATCGCTGCACGATGTCTATTGATTGAAAATGGCAATCGTTTAACGCTTATTGATAATGGTATGGGGAATAAGCAAAGTGATAAATTTTTTAGCTACTACGACCCTTGGGGTGATTTTAATTTAGACGATTCATTAAAAAAAGCAGGGTTTCAGCGAGACGATATTACCGATGTTTTTTTAACACACCTTCATTTTGACCATTGCGGCGGAAGCATTCAATGGAATAAAAATCGAACAGGGTATGAACCCGCCTTTAAAAATGCCAAATACTGGAGTAATGAACGTCATTGGGAGTGGGCAACGAAGCCTAACCGAAGAGAGCAAGCTTCTTTTTTAAAAGAAAACATTCTCCCCATACAAGAAAGCGGGCAGTTACATTTTGTGGTAGATCCAGCTTCAGATTTTTCAGAAGCTAATAAATTGGATTTTGGAATTTTTTTTGCCGATGGACATACCGAAAAACAAATGATTCCTCATATTAATTACCGAGGAAAAACCATTGTTTTTATGGCAGATTTACTCCCAACAGCTGGACATCTACCATTACCATATGTTATGGGATACGACACCCGTCCCCTGCTCACATTGCCAGAAAAAGAAAATTTTTTGAATGCTGCTGCCGATAACCAATATTATTTGTTTTTAGAACACGATGCCCATAACCAAATAATAACTGTAAAACATACTGAAAAAGGCGTTCGCCTCGATCAGACTTATACTTTTAATGAACTATTTAATTAATCTTATATTCTCATGAAAATTTTAAATCTTTCTGTACTTGCAATAGCCTCTGCAACATTTCTTACCTCTTGCGGTGGTGGAGTAGCGCCCATTGTATCCACCCCTATTGAAAATATTGACAATATGCCGCTAAAAGCGGCTCCACTTTCCGAACAACAAACCAAAACTTGGAGTGCGGCAGATTTGTTGCATGACACCATCCCGGGGATGAGTGTTGACAAAGCCTACACCGAAATCCTGAAAGGAAGAAAAAATAGTAAAGTGATTGTTGCTGTGGTTGATAGCGGAATAGATATAGAACACGAAGACTTAAAAGATGTTATTTGGGTTAACAAAGACGAAATTGCCGGCAACGGAAAAGATGACGATAACAATGGCTACATAGACGACATTCATGGATGGAATTTTCTTGGAAATATAGTTCAGGAAAACATGGAGTACGTTCGTTACCTTAAAAAACTAGAACCAAAATTTAAAGGAAAAACCGAATCTTCCATTAGTGCTGCAGATCGCGCCGATTTTGAAATTTATAAAAAAGCAAAAGCCGAATACGAGCAAGAATTTGGTCAAACACAAGGTAACAAAGCGCGTTATGAGCAAATACTGGCTCAGGTAACGCCCGCACACCAGGCCATTTCAAAAAAACTGGGAAAAGAAAATTATACTGCTGCCGAATTAGCCGCAATTAAAAATCCTACTGAAACTGAGCAACAACAAATAGGAGTACTTACCCAAATGTTGAATTTTGCCGATACGGTTCCTGATGTTATTAAAGAACTCAATGGGGGTATTGACTATTTTGGTGGAAGATTGGAAAGTCATTTCAATATGAATAAAAACTTCCGAAGTGAAAATTTAGGAGACAATCCCGATGATTTTTCTTCGAAATATTATGGCAACAATGATGTAGATGGCCCCGATCCTAAAAAAGAAGATGCGCGCCATGGCACACACGTAGCGGGTATTATTGCTGCAAAAAGAGACAATGGTTTGGGTATTAATGGAGTGGCTAATAATGTTGAAATCATGGTGCTTCGTGCTGTTCCCGATGGCGATGAGTATGATAAAGACATCGCTTTGGCCATTCGATATGCTGTGGATAACGGCGCCAAAGTAATTAATACCAGTTTCGGAAAATACTATTCTCCTCATCCACAATGGGTTTGGGACGCTATTAAATATGCTTCAGATCACGATGTGTTAATTGTGAATGCTGCCGGAAATGAAGGGTTCGATTTAGATAAAATACAGGTGTATCCTAATGATCAAAAAGTCGGCGACGCTTCAGAAATTGGGGATACTTTTATTACCATTGGAGCGCTAAATTTTGACTACGGAAGTGAATTGGTGGCCGATTTCTCCAACTACGGAAAAACCAGCGTAGATCTTTTTGCTCCCGGGGTAAAAATTTGGTCAACAACGCCTTTGAATACGTATGAATATTTGCAAGGAACCTCCATGGCGTCTCCGGCTGTGGCAGGAGTAGCTGCTATGATTCGTTCGTATTATCCTTCGCTTTCTGCAAAGCAAGTGAAGCAAATTTTAATGAATAGCGGATTAAGTTCTACCGCAACAGTAATTTTGGGTGGAGACACTTCAAACCAAGATAAATTTGTTAATATTTCCACCTCCGGAAAAATGGCAAATTTGTACAACGCCTTACTAATGGCAGATAAAATGGCTAAATAATGAAGATTTTTAAAATCATTTGGGCGTTATTTATTATCGCTTCAGTAGCTGCCCAAAACAATACCTCTTATTGGCAGCAAAAGGCAAATTATAAAATGTCCATAGACATGGATATTTCCAAATGGCAATACAAAGGAACACAGGAATTAAAATATACTAATAACTCTCCAGACACGCTTACCAAAGTATTTTACCATTTGTTCTTTAATGCTTTTCAACCCGGAAGCGAAATGGATGTGCGTTCTATGACCGTTTCAGATCCGGATCCAAGAGTGGGCGATAGAATTTCAAAATTATCGCCTTCAGAAATAGGCTATATAAAACCATCGAAGCTCACTCAAGATGGTGTTGCGCTTTCCTACCAAGTTGTTGGAACCGTTCTTGAAGTATCGCTAAATACTCCTATTTTACCCGGAACCACAACTAATTTTTATATGGAATGGGATGCGCAAGTACCGTTACAAATACGAAGAAGTGGACGAAATAATGAAGAAGGAATTGCCCTTTCCATGACCCAATGGTACCCCAAACTGGCGGAATATGATTTCCAAGGGTGGCACGCCGATCCTTACATTGGGCGTGAGTTTCATGGGGTTTGGGGTGATTTTGACGTAACCCTCTCTATTGATGAAAAATATATGGTGGGGGGTACTGGCTATCTTCAAGGAGAACCTTCCGTAAAAAATAAAAAGAAAACCTGGCGCTTTTTAGCCCCAAATGTACATGATTTTACATGGGCTGCAGATTCAGATTATATTCACGATACGTATCCGGGACCCAACGGAGTTGTGCTTAATTTTTACTATAAAAACAACCCGGATATCAAGGAAAATTGGAAAAACCTTCAGCCTAAAACGGCCGAGCTTATGGCGTATTTTAATAAACATGTTGGGCCGTATCCCTATAAGCAATATTCCGTAATACAAGGCGGTGACGGCGGCATGGAATACGCCATGTGTACTTTAATTACCGGGAACCGAAAGTTCGAAAGCTTAGTGGGAGTTACCGCACACGAAATGGCGCATTCCTGGTTTCAGTTTTTGTTGGCGACCAATGAAAGCTTGCACGAGTGGATGGATGAAGGATTTACTTCATACATCTCTGCCTTAGCTGAAAATGAGGTGATGCAAGAAAATAACCCAAACCCCGTTGCAGGAAGCTACAGGGGCTATCGATTTTTAGCCACCAGTGGAAAAGAGCAACCACTCTCTACCCATGCCGATCGCTATGCTTCCAACCGTAGTTATGGCATTTCTGCCTACAGCAAAGGAGCCGTTTTTATGGCGCAGTTAGGATATGTAATAGGCCAGGAAAATTTGGAAAAAACCATCAAACGATATTTTAATGAATGGGCATTTAAGCACCCAACCCCCAATGATTTTATTCGAGTGGCCGAAAAAGTATCTGGCTTCGAGCTGGATTGGTATTTGCAAGATTTCACACAAACCACCAATACCATTGATTATGCTATTAAAGAAGTGATTGAAGAGACGGGTAAAACCAAAATCACTTTAGAGCGTATAGGTCTAATGCCTATGCCTATTGATTTGTATGTGACCTATGAAGACGGTACACAAGAGTCCTTTTACATCCCTCTGCAAATGATGCGAGGTGAAAAAGAAAATCCTTCCCCGGCTCTTAAAAGAACCATTTTAACAGATTGGGCATGGGCTTACCCAACCTATTCTTTTGAAATTACCAACGGAAAGAAGATTAAAAACATGATGATTGACGCTACACTGCTTATGGCAGATGTGAATTTGGAGAATAATCTTTTTGGACAGCAATAGCTTGTATAACTCTAAATTATTATTACGCCCTTTCAGATATTTTGAAAGGGCTTTTTTTATCTTTACTCAATGAGTGCTCAATTTTCAAAGGAAGAAAAATTAAAAAGCCGCAAGCTTATTGATTTGTTATTTTCCGAAGGAAAATCAGTAAAAAAATTTCCGGTAAAAATGGTTTTTTTAGAAATTGAAACTCTTGAAAAATCGCAAGCCGCTTTTGCCGTTCCCAAACGTAATTTTAAACTTGCCGTTACTCGAAATCGTATTAAAAGGCAAATGCGAGAAGGGTATCGGCTTCATAAACATTTGTTAACCAACAATAACGGCAAGAAATTTGCGCTACTATGTATGTACATTGGTAAAGAAAAACCATTGTATCATCAATTAGACAGCTCAATTCAGTATTTACTTAAACAACTACCCGTATGAAAATTTTCAGTCTTTTTATTTTTGGTCTTGCCTTAGCTTGTTCTAATGGCGGAACTCATGATTATGCCCTTGAAGAATCCAAAACCGTTGCAGCAGATTATGAATATATTGAAGAGTCCCCGGTTTCACAAAAATTAGTAGTAGATGAATCTTCTGAAGAAATAATAGATCAAAAAATCATTAAAACAGCTCAGCTTCGTTTTGAAGCCTCCAATCCCGAAGAAACCCACACGGCTATTCTAGCATTGACCCAGCAATACAAAGGGTTTATCCAGAGCGATAATGCAGGTAAAAATTACAATCAGTTATACCGAAATATGGTCATTCGGATTCCTACAGAAAATTTTCAGCCCTTTATTGATAATCTTTCAAAAGGAGTTCCTTATTTCGATCAAAAAGATATTTCGCGCCAAGATGTTTCCGAAGAATTTGTGGATTTGGAGGCGCGCTTAAAAGCCAAACGAGAGTTGGAAAGCCGCTATTTGGAATTGTTGAGACAAGCCAAAAATGTAAAGGAAATGCTGGAAATTGAGCGAGAACTATCTGTTATTCGCGAAGAAATCGAGGCCAAACAAGGGCGGTTAAATTATCTTCAAAATAAAGTTTCTCTTAGCACCGTAAATATTGAGTTTTATAAACAAACTGCCGAAACGGGTGTTACACTTTCTTACGGACAAAAAATTGTAAATGCCCTTAAGGGAGGCTGGGACGGGGTGTCGGTTTTCTTCCTTGGATTGCTGTATTTATGGCCTTTGTTTGTTCTTGTGTTAATTGGTATCTTAGTGCTTAGAAGATTTTTGAGAAGAAGCAAGAAAAAAGCTTCGGAAAATTAAAGCTGCAGTCATGAAAAAGAAAATTATCATTCCTATTATCGCTATAGGAATTCTTATCACTACCGCCAGTTTCAAAAACGATTTTTTTGAAATTGCCAAACAGATTGAAATATTTACCACGCTCTTTAAAGAGTTGAATATGAATTATGTGGACGAAACCACGCCCGCTACTTTAATGGACAAAGCCATTACCGGGATGCTGGAAGATTTAGATCCATACACTGTGTATTGGAACGAGCAGGAAGTAGAAGATGCCCGTATTAAAAACTCGGGGACTTATACCGGTATTGGGGCTTCGGTGCAAACCTTAAAAGATAAAATTATTATTTCTGAACCCTTTAAAGGCTATCCTGCCGACAAAGCGGGACTTAAAGCCGGCGATGAAATTGTGAAAATTGGATCCATTACGGTCTCCGATTTTGAGGACGATGCGGGTGAATTGCTTAAAGGAGCGGTCGGCTCAGAAGTGGAACTCACTTTCAAAAGACAAGGAAAAATCCAAACAACTGTCCTAAAGCGTGAAAAAGTAGAGGTAAATGCCGTTCCTTACTATAGTTTGGTTCAAAATGACGTAGGATATATTGTCCTTAAAGCGTTTAATCAAAAAACAACCGTGGAGACTAAAGCGGCGCTGGAAGATTTGAAGGAGCAGGGAGCAACAAAATTAATTTTAGATTTACGAGGAAACCCGGGTGGACTTTTGAATGAAGCTATTAACATTGTGAATCTTTTTGTGCCCAAAGGTGAAGTGATTACCACAACCAAATCGGTCATTGAAAAATACAACAAAACCTACCGAACTACACATGACCCCGTAGATACTGAAATTCCTTTGGTTGTATTGGTGAATGGGCGTAGCGCATCGGCCAGCGAAATTGTATCCGGTGGTTTACAGGATTTGGACAGGGCTGTTATTATTGGCGCTAGAAGTTTTGGAAAAGGATTGGTGCAGCGACCCAAAAAACTTACCTATGGTACGCAGCTAAAAGTAACTATTTCCCGCTACTATACGCCCAGCGGAAGATGTATCCAGGCATTGGATTATTGGAATCGTGATGAAAACGGAGACCCGGTTCGGCTAGATCCTAAAAACTATAATAAGTTTAAAACCAAAGGCGGTAGAACGGTTTATGATGGCGGCGGAATCCTTCCGGATATTGAATTGGAATCTTCAAAATTTAGCCCCATTACCACGGCACTTTTAAAGGACAATGCCATTTTTGATTATGCTACGGAGTATTATTATTCGCACCAACTTACTAATTGGAATGGTTTTGAAGTCTCTGAAATTGATTTTCAGAATTTTCTTCAATTCTTAAAAACCAAAAACTTTCATTACGAGACCGAGACCGAAAAAAAGTTTGCAGAAGCACTTCGTCGAGCAGAAGATGATGAATTGAGAGAAGAGATTCAAACCAGTTATAATGCTTTATTGAGTTCTATTGAAACTGCAAAGCAAAAAGATTTGGTTGCCAAAAAAGTAGAAATTAAATCCTTACTTACGGATGAAATTTTAAGGCGTTATTTTTATGCTGAAGGACTTTATGATTACCAAATTCAGCACAACCCTGAAGTATTAGAGGCTATTTCAGTATTGAAGGATGCCAATAGATATCAAAAAATCTTAAATTAATGGACGCCTTTCTCAGTTTTTTCGAAACTATGCCTGTATGGCAACGATTGGGTTGGGTTGTCTTTTGTATTAGTCTGTTCTGGATTTTAGAAGGGTATTACAGTAAATTTAAGTTATCCTATAAAAAGTGGAAACACGCCAGTGTAAATTTTTCGCTTTTGGCGCTTGTCATGGTCATCAATGTTATTTTTGGAGTAGCAACGGCAGGCGTTTTTTTATGGCTACACGAATCGCAATTTGGACTATTACACTTATTTGAAGCTCCTATTTGGTTAAAGCTCTTGCTTTCTCTGTTGGTTTTAGATCTTATTGCACAATACGGGGTTCATTATTTTCTTCATAAAGTAACGTGGATGTGGCGTTTACACTTAGTTCATCATACCGATAAAAATGTGGATGTCACTACCGGAACGAGACACCATCCTTTGGATTTTATATTGCGAGAATTTTTTGCGCTTTTTGCTGTTGTTATTATGGGAATGCCTATTTCCTTCTATTTTTTCTATCGCATTTTAAGCGTGTTATTTACGTTTTGGACCCATGCTAATTTAAACTTACCTCTTTGGTTTGATAAGGGCTTAAGCTACATCTTTGTAACGCCCAACATGCACAAGTTTCACCATCATTACCAATTGCCTTGGACAGACAGTAATTACGGAAATATGTTATCTATTTGGGATCGTATTTTTGGAACTTTTGTGTATGATGACACCAACAAAATTACCTATGGGGTGGATATTGCAGATCACACCAATAACGAAAGCTTTTCGGTTCAACTGAAAATACCTTTTAATAAAACCGTAAAAAGCAAACCTCGTTAACTGTTTTTGCTTCTAACCATGGCTATGTGTGGTATGCCGTCTTCAAGATATTCTGAACCTGTTTTTATAAATCCATGGGCCTCATAAAAACGAATAAGGTAGGTTTGTGCTGAAAGTTTTATTGAGTTTGTTTTATAGTATTCTTTAATGGCTTTTATTGAAGCTTCCATAATAGTATGACCATACCCAAATTTTCGCTCAGCTTCTTTGACAACAACTCTTCCTATAGCGGCTTCTTCAAAATATATTCCAGGGGCAAAACATCGAGTATAAGCAACTAAATGATTTTCATTTTTTCCTAAAATATGGAGCGCCTTTTTGTCTTTTCCATCGATATCTTGATACACACAGTTTTGTTCTACCACAAAAATCTCACTTCGTAATTGAAATATATCGTGCAGTTCTGCTACGGTTAATTCTTGAAATGTTTTTACGATAATTTCCATTATTAGTCTTGAACAATAATATCCTTAGCATCATCTTTTTGATACTCCGGCTGAATGTTAACGTGATTAATCCCGAATTGATGATATAATACTTCTTCTACTCTATTTAAAATTTCATCAAATTGAGAAAGAGTAATATCTTCATAAAAATCGATATGCGCCTCTAAATGATTCTCTTTTTCATTGAGCTGCCAAACATGCATGTGGTGCACATTTTTTATTTCAGGAAAAGCAGAAATAGCTTCTCTCAGTTCCTTTAAATCTAAATCCTCAGGACTAAACAACATGAGTACTCTAAAGGAATCTTTAAGCAAAGCATATCCCATAACTATAAGATACAAGGCTATTAGCAAGGTTAAAGTGCTATCCACCCAAAACCATTGAAAATATTTCATTAACAATCCTCCTAGTAAAACTGCTACAGAAGCTGCCATGTCTGTAAATAAGTGAAGATACGCAGAGCGCATATTCATATTATCTTTGGAATCTTTACGCAGTAAAATCACTGAAAAACCATTCGCTACAATAGCAATTAAAGCCAACCAAATAACCAATCCGCTTTCTATTTCTTGTGGATGAATAAAACGAAGAACGGCTTCGTATATTAGATACAAAGCCACAATAATTAAAGAAGAAGCATTTACAAAAGCAGCAATAATTTCGGCACGTTTATAACCAAAGGTTTTATCGAAGGATGCCTTCTTTTTTGAATATCGGTTCGCAATATAACTTACAATTAAAGAAAGTACATCACTAAAATTGTGCAATGCGTCAGATAGCAACGAGAGGCTTCCGGAAAGAATTCCCCCAATTACTTGAGCTACGGTAATAATAATGTTCAATAAAATGGAAATGAACAAATTTCTCCCTTTGGTGTCATGTGTATGATGCTGATGGGAGTGAGAATGAGCCATTTTAGAGTTTTAAGAACATGCTATTTTGTCCACCCTGTTTTGGTGACGACCCCCTTCGAAGAGTGTTTTTAAAAAGGTTTCCACCATAGCTACAGCTTGGGGCTCGCTGGTAAAACGCGCCGGAATGCTTAAAATATTAGCATTATTATGTTGACGTGCTAATTCGGTAATTTCTTTGGTCCAGCAAAGAGCCGCTCGAATTTTTTGATGTTTGTTAGCAGTCATAGAAACACCGTTGCCGCTTCCACAGATAAGAATTCCAAAATCTGCTTCATTTTGTGAGACAGCTTCAGCAACAGGATGCACAAAATCTGGATAATCTACGCTATCATGGGTATTGGTTCCGAAGTTAGTAACCTCGTGCCCTTGTGATTGCAAATAGGTAACAATGGCATTTTTGTAATCGGTGCCGGCGTGATCGTTTCCAATGGCTATTTTCATGACTTGAAGATTTTTTACAAAGATACGTTTTATAAACTCTGAACTTATGGGTATTTCAGTAAAAAATAATGAATCTATTAAGTATCAATACTTTACTTTTTCTTAACCTTTGTATGATATTTAAGTTAACAAGTATGTTGATATTTGTTGATAGAAATTCCATAAAAATACTTGTTCATGAGCGAGGGTTTTTCAATATGGAAATTTAATTTGAATTTGCAATAAATTTAAGCTTCAGTTATTGTCTTTTTTTCAGAATATTTTTTTCGGTTTCCCACATAATTTAATAAAAAACTTTTCAAAAAAAGGGTGTTAAAAAGGGTTGTTGACAATCGTCAATTAGTAATTACTTTTCCTTCAATTTCAATTAATTAAGACTCTTAAAAATTGTTAATAAGCTATTCGTAAAGGGTAATAACTAAATTTCAAAAAAGAACTTTCAAAAGTTATCATACCTATTAACAAACTATAATAACTATCAAAAAATTAATTTAAGATTTAAAAAAAATAAAAGATGATTATTTACTTGTTGAAAAAGAAAATATGGAGTGATTATACAATTCTAAGATGGGTACTATTTTGCCATGCCTCTATAATTTTTTCTGCGGAAGGAATGTCTTCTTCATGTACTTTTAATTGAATACCCCCAATAGCATTGGAGTGAAAAGGAAGAACACTTATCATGGTTTCATTTTGAAAAATATGCCTAATATTTTCTTGTTCCAATAACAAACGAAGCACCGCATATTCGGCCGGATAGATAAAAACTGCTAAGGTTTTGAAGTGTTCCATGATACTACTAAATTACTAATTATTACTAAAATATAAGAGTGCTTTATAGGATTACTTGTACTTTTACAAAAAACAGAAAGTTAACGTATGCGGAAAAGGAAAAAAGGAGGAAAAAAGCAACGCAATGCAAACTTTACAGAAAGTATTCTTTCCATTCTTAGAAAAGAATCTAACGTACCTTTTAATTACAAACAAATTGCTGCCCGATTGGGAGTAGATGATCCCAGTAGCAGAAATCAAATTATCAAAAATCTTCATCGGTTAAAAGTGGAAGGCTCTATTCAAGAAATAGAAAGAGGTAAATATATCATTACTCCTTCCAAAAATTATCATACAGGCGTTATGGATATTACCTCTCGTGGTAAAGGCTATGTTATTGTTGAAGGTATGGAAGATGATGTTTCCATAGGAAGAAAACACCTTAACAAAGCACTTCATGGAGATTTTGTAGAAGTCTATATTTTTAAACGAAAACGAAGTGGAAAACTGGAAGGAGAAGTCTCTAAAATTTTAGAACGAAAGCGAACAGAATTTGTAGGAACCATTCAGGTTTCCGATAAATTTGCTTTTGTGGAATGCCCGGGATACAATATGTACACCGATATTTTTATTCCAAAATCGAAGATTAATAATGCTGAAACGGGCGATAAAGTAATTGTGAAAATGGAAGGGTGGGAAGCGCATAGCGATTCCCCAATTGGTAGTATTACCAAAGTTCTCGGAAAAGCGGGTGAGCATTCTACCGAAATACATTCAATCCTTGCCCAATATGGTTTTCCGTACGAATTTCCAACCGAAGTAGAAGCTTATGCAAACCAGTTAGACACCTCCATTCAGCAAGCTGAAATAAATAAGCGCAGGGATATGCGAGAAGTGTTGACCTTTACCATAGACCCTAAGGATGCAAAAGATTTTGACGATGCGCTATCGTTTCAAAAATTAGAAAACGGAAATTATGAAATAGGAATTCATATTGCCGATGTTTCTCATTATGTAAAACCCGGAACCGTCTTAGATGATGAAGCTTTTGAGCGAGCGACTTCGGTTTATTTAGTTGATAGAGTGGTCCCCATGCTTCCCGAAATATTAAGCAATAACGCCTGCTCACTTCGTCCTCATGAAGAAAAATATACCTTTTCTGCTGTGTTTGAAATGAATACCAAAGCGGAAGTAATTTCACAATGGTTTGGTAGAACGGCAACCTACAGTGATGCCCGTTTTGCCTATGAAGAAGCCCAAGAAATTATTGAAACCGGAAAAAGTGAAATACCTGCAAAAATTTCACTTACAGGTAAAGCTTATACGGTAGATGCTGCCATTACGGAAGCAGTTTTAGAATTAGATAGATTAGCAAAAATCCTTCGGAAAAAAAGAATGCACAATGGCGCTATATCTTTTGATAAAGTAGAGGTGAAGTTTATTTTGGATGAAAATAACAATCCCGAAGGGGTCTATTTTAAAGAAGCAAAGGATGCTAACAAATTAATTGAAGAGTTTATGTTATTGGCCAACAGGAGTGTGGCAGAATTCATAGGAAAACAAAACCCTAAAAAGACCTTTGTGTATCGGGTTCACGACGAACCCGATGACGAAAAAATAGCCGCGTTAGAAAATATCATCAAACGCTTTGGGTATAAATTAAATACGAAAGACCGAAAATCTACGGCTACTTCATTAAATAAATTATTGGAAGATGTGGCCGGTAAAAAAGAACAAAACATGGTAGATACACTTGCTATACGTAGTATGAGTAAAGCGGTCTATACCATCAATAATATTGGGCATTATGGCTTAGCCTTCGATTATTACACGCATTTTACATCACCCATTCGACGCTATCCCGATGTCATGGTGCACCGCTTATTACAACATTATCTCGATGGAGGTAAAAGTGTTGCAGAAGACAAATACGAAATGCAATGCGGGCACTCCAGCGATATGGAAAACTTGGCAGCAAATGCAGAACGGGATAGTATAAAATACATGCAAGTAAAATACATGATGGATCACAAAGACCAAGAGTTTTTGGGTGTTATCTCTGGCGTTACCGAATGGGGTGTGTATGTAGAGATTATTTCAAATAAATGTGAAGGCATGGTGCGTTTACAAGATTTAAAAGACGACC
Source organism: Flavobacteriaceae bacterium (assembly GCA_020435805.1). Taxonomy (GTDB): domain Bacteria; phylum Bacteroidota; class Bacteroidia; order Flavobacteriales; family Flavobacteriaceae; genus Halomarinibacterium. The sequence goes on along the minus strand of JAGQZA010000038.1, from coordinate 1,563 downwards.
ATTATGTATTTAGCAAAGAAGATTTTGCAGTAATTGGAAATAAAACTAAAAACGTATATCAGTTGGGAGATGAAGTTTTTGTGAAAGTTAAAAATGCCGATTTAGTAAAAAAACATCTCGATTTTATCATGTTGGGACACAGGAAAGAAGTTGAGTAATTTTTTGTATTTTCAGTAACTGTAAATAACAGTAATGAAGAACACATTAAACTATATAGTTTTATCGTTGCTATGGGTTTCTTTAGGTTGTGAAAACCCTAAAGAAATAAGCTCTATCAACCCTGTTAATTGGGAAAAAAGAGCAGTAAAACACAGCCTAAACGATTCATTAACAAGCGGTTCTTCTTATCTTTCGGTCTATTCTGAAATTTATAGCGAAACCGAACATGCCACTATTAATTTAACCGCCACGGTTAGTTTGCGAAACATTAATAAAAAGGATACTATTTTTCTTGAAAAAGCAGAATACTACAACACCCACGGTCAATTAATACGAAGCTATTTTAACAAACCTATTTTTATTGCTCCGCTGGAAACTGTAGAAATAGTTATCGATGAGCGTGATAAAGAAGGAGGCTCCGGCGCTAATTTTATATTCGATTGGATGATACAACGCAACACCCACGAACCTTTTTTTGAATGTGCCATGATCTCTACCTATGGGCAACAGGGACTATCATTCACAACGCAGGGGATAAGAATTGATTAAAAACACTTTATCTATCCTTGATAAAGGAGGAGTGATGGTATATTTTTTTTAAAACCATCAAACATCCATAAACAAATTTGTAATTTTAAGGCATGTTTGATGGTTTGTTATATGCCGCCCTCTATGGCTTTCTTTTGGCTTTTGCCATAGGCCCGGTTTTTTTCACACTCATAGAAACCAGCATAACCAAAGGCTTTAAGGCCGGACTATTTTTCGATTTAGGTGCGCAAACAGCTGATATTATCTTTATTCTCATCGCTTATTTTAGTACCAGCAAAATTTTAGAACGCATTAAAGACGACCCCGGATTGCTCATTTTTGGAGGGGCTGTACTTATTGCTTATGGAATTATATCGTATATCCGTACCGCAAAATCGTTTATTAAAATTGTTCGGGAACATTATGCGGTAAATGTAAAAAAGGATTTAGGCGGACTTTTTCTGAAAGGGTTTTTACTCAATTTTGTCAACTTTGGGGTTTTGGCGGGATGGATAGGCACCATTATTATGGCCAACGCGCTAACCACTTCAAAAAATGGCGTTTTCTTTTTTTTGACAACGGTACTAGCAACCTTCTTTTTAACCGATTTACTCAAAATATTTCTAGCAAAAAAACTGAAAAGCAAAATGACCCCCAGGTTTATCTATAAAACCAAAAAGTGGGTAAGTATTCTTATTATTGGATTTGGCGTAGTATTACTTTTACAAGGCATTTTTCCTAATGAAGTTAAAAAAGGATTAGACCGCATTCCAAATGCTTCAGATAAAATTGAAAACATGGTAAAATAAAAAACCCCCAAAGTTTTGGAGGTTTTTTGAGGCGTCTAGCGGATTCGAACCGCTGTACAAGCTTTTG
>JAGQZA010000037.1 GCA_020435805.1 Flavobacteriaceae bacterium | reverse complement strand
TTATCCAATTTTAACTTTAACTTACCTACCGATTTACTAGCTGAATATCCTGCGCCCAATAGGGACGATGCACGCTTAATGGTGCTAGATCGCAAAAAGAATTCTATTGAACATAAAATGTTTAAGGATCTTATTGATTACTTTGAAGAAGATGATGTTTTGGTGGTAAACAATACGAAAGTATTTCCGGCGCGACTTTTTGGAAATAAAGAAAAAACAGGAGCTCGCATTGAGGTTTTTTTATTGCGCGAATTGAATTCAGAAACACGCCTTTGGGATGTTTTGGTAGATCCTGCCCGTAAAATAAGAATTGGTAATAAATTATATTTTGGAGACGATGAATCCTTAGTAGCCGAAGTAATTGATAATACCACTTCGCGAGGAAGAACCCTTCGTTTTTTATATGATGGGTCGTATGAAGAATTCAGAAATAAATTGATTGAATTAGGAGAAACACCACTGCCAAAATACATAAAAAGAGAGGTAGAGCCTGAAGATGCAGAGCGTTACCAAACCATTTATGCCAAAAATGAAGGTGCTGTGGCAGCTCCTACAGCAGGACTTCATTTTTCAAAACATTTAATGAAGCGGTTGGAAATTAAAGGGGTTAATTTTGCTGAAGTTACCTTACATGTGGGCTTGGGAACTTTCAGCCCGGTAGAGGTGGAAGATCTTTCGAAGCATAAAATGGATTCGGAAGAAATGATTATTAATGAAACTGCCGTAGCAACGATTAATAAAGGGATTCAAAGCAAAAAACGTGTTTGTGCAGTAGGAACAACGGTGATGCGAGCGTTAGAGAGTTCGGTTTCTTCGGGAGCCACATTAAATCCATATTCGGGTTGGACTAATAAGTTTATCTTCCCTCCTTACGATTTTAGTATTGCCAATTGTATGGTAACCAATTTTCATACACCAAAATCTACGTTATTGATGATGGTTTCTGCCTTTGCAGGCCATGATTTAATAAAAGAAGCCTATGCCGAAGCAATTAAAGAAAAGTATCGTTTTTATAGCTACGGCGATGCCATGTTGATTATATAAGTTGCACTTTTAAATAATTAAAAAGCCCTATTACTTAGGGCTTTTTTTATGGATAAGATTTTGTTGCTATTCAAAATAAAAACGTATCTTAGTTAATTGATAACTAGCCTAGTTAAAGATGAAAAGAACATTACTCTTACTTCTTTTTTTATTTGCTTCTTTTTTTTCTGCTCTTTCACAAGAGGGTAGAACTCCTTTGAGTTGGCAGTTGCAACTAGGCGATATCCCTCCCATTGAATTACCTCCCATAGATTTGGAAGCCATCGCTATTGAGGATAGCATTAATGATTTGGATAAGACGCTTCCATGGCGCTATGGGGTCACTCGTCCTATTATACTAGATTTTCAGAGTAGTGGGGTTTGGACTGTTTTGGAAGGGGGTGCTAAGCTTTGGAGAATAGCCATAAAATCTCCAGAAGCACTTAACATGGGGGTTAATTTTGACCGTTTTAGACTTCCAGAAGGAGCCACTTTGCAAATGTACAATCAGGAAAAATCCGACTTTTCAAAAGTTTATACTCAAGAAAATAATAGAAATTCTAATGTGTTAGGTTCTTGGTTTATAGAAGGTGAAATTATTGTGGTTGAATATTTTCAACCCGCAAACACCTCGAGCCCTGCAGCTATAGAAATTGGAAGTGTTATACACGGCTATCGTATGGGGCGGGTGCGTGCCCTATTGGAAGGAGAAAGAGGGTTGGGAGATTCCGGCGATTGTAACTACGATGTAAATTGCTCTGTAGGAAGCGATTTTGAAAGTAAAAAAGACATCCTTAAAAAAACAGTTGCCTTGTTAAATTTAGGAAACGGACATCTTTGCTCTGCGTCTTTAATCAATAATACATCACTAGATAAAAAACCTTATTTACTTACTGCTAACCATTGTTTGGAAAATTCAGATCCAGCATTTTGGTCGGTACGTTTTAACTGGGTAAGCCCAAACCCCGTTTGTGGAGAAGAAAACGACAGTGGAGATATTCAATCCAACTTTACCATGAGTGGTGCTGAACTTAAAGCTCACAATGCTACTACTGATTTTGCCCTTGTAGAGCTTTTTAACCCAATACCTTCTACCTGGGATGTAGCCTTTGCAGGCTGGGACAATAGTGATACTCAGCCACAATTTCAGGTAGGAATTCATCATCCTAATGGAGATATTATGAAGATTTGCAGAGACAATGACAGAGCGGTTAAGGATGATGCTAATGGGGTTCAAGTATGGCTCATTAAAGGAGTTTCTTCTGGGGATGGAAATGGTTGGGAAATAGGAACAACCGAAAGTGGTTCTTCAGGCTCTCCTTTATTTAGCGATCAAGGAAGAATTATCGGGCAGTTATATGCAGGACAGTCGTTTTGTAATGGTATTGAAAATAATAATGATTACGATATCTATGGTAGATTAGGTATTTCCTGGAATGCCGGAACCACTCCTGAAACACGATTGAGAGACTGGTTAGACCCTATACAAACAGGGCAAAATCAAATAGATGCCATAGAAAATTCATTAACCATTGGAGAATTTGAATTTAACGGAGAATTATTGATTTATCCCAACCCGGCCTCCAATGAAATTATGATTATGAATATGCGCTATCCCAATTTAAGTTATCGCTTTTTCAATATGATAGGACAAGAGTTAAAAAGCGGTAGTATGTCTAATTCTGAAAATAGATTAACCGTTGAAAATTATCCGGAGGGAATTTATTTTCTTTACTTAATAGATGAAGACACTAAAGATAGTATCACTAAAAAAGTAATCATTTCCCGATAGTTCATTTTAAACAGAAATTTTTAAACCTCTTAATTTAAGAGGTTTTTTTGGGTAATTTTGCCAAATGATTTCAGAAAAAAAAGACATTAGAGCCCTTTCAAAAGAGCAGCTTCGAGATTTTTTTGTAGCTATGGGTGATCAAGCCTTTAGAGGAAATCAGGTGTATGAATGGCTTTGGAGTAAAGGAGCGCACTCTTTTGAAGCTATGACCAATCTTTCGAAACAAACCCGTGCGCAACTGGAAGAGCATTTTGTTATTAATCATATTCAAGTAGATACCCTTCAAAAAAGTATTGATGGCACTATAAAAAATGCGGTACGATTACATGATGGTCTCATTGTTGAATCGGTTCTTATTCCTACCTCCAAAAGGACGACAGCTTGTGTTTCTTCTCAAGTGGGTTGTAGTTTGGATTGTAAATTTTGTGCCACCGCTCGGTTAAAGCGAATGCGCAATTTAAATCCCGATGAAATTTATGATCAGGTGTTGGCAATCCACAATGAAAGTATGCTCTATCATAATAGACCTCTTACCAATATTGTCTTTATGGGCATGGGCGAACCCCTTATGAATTATAAAAATGTATTGGAGTCTATTGAAAAGATTACCAGTGATGAAGGTCTTACCATGTCTCCCAAACGCATCACCCTTTCTACCTCGGGGGTTCCTAAAATGATAAAGAAATTGGCAGATGATGAAGTCAAATTTAATTTAGCGGTTTCATTGCATTCAGCCATTCAGGAGACTAGAGAGCAAATTATGCCCTTTGCAAAAAACTTTACCTTAACCGATTTGAGAGAATCATTGGAGTATTGGTATTCCAAAACAAAACGGAAAATTACCTATGAATATGTGGTTTGGAAGGATGTTAATGACAAGAAAGAAGATGTAGAAGCTCTCGTAAGATTTTGTAAGTACGTGCCTTGTAAAGTGAATTTAATAGAGTACAACACTATTGATGGCGGCGATTTTCAGCAAGCCGATAGTGAAGCTATTGATACTTATATTCAACATTTAGAGAAAAATAAAATTCCAGTTACAGTACGCAGAAGTAGAGGAAAAGATATAGATGCAGCCTGTGGACAATTGGCAAATAAACATTGAGGATGATAAATTAGCTATATTTATTGCATTAAATGAAAATTGTCTCCCAAATAAAATTACCTATTGAAGGGGAAATGGAACTTTTTGAAAAAAAGTTCTCCCAATCCATGTCCACCAAAGTAGCATTGCTCAATAGAATTACCCATTATGTAGTCAACAGGAAAGGAAAGCAAATGCGCCCCATGTTTGTTTTTTTAATTGCCAAAATGTGTAATAACGGGCAAGTAAATGAACGTACTTATCGGGGAGCTTCGGTAATAGAGCTTATTCATACAGCCACATTGGTACACGACGATGTCGTGGATGATAGTAACAGGCGCAGAGGGTTTTTCTCCATCAATGCCCTTTGGAAGAACAAAATTGCTGTTTTGGTGGGAGATTATTTGCTTTCTAAAGGCTTATTACTTTCTATTGATAATGACGACTTCGATTTGCTGAAAATAATTTCGGTAGCGGTGCGGGAAATGAGCGAAGGCGAGTTACTTCAAATTGAAAAAGCTCGACGGCTGGATATTACCGAAGAAGTCTATTTTGATATCATTCGGCAAAAAACAGCAACCCTTATTGCTGCTTGTTGTGCCATGGGAGCACAATCGGTATATGCCAGTCCTGAGGATGTAGAAAATCTTAGGAAATTTGGGGAATTTATAGGGATTGCTTTTCAGATTAAGGATGATTTATTTGATTATGGGGAGGAAGCCATAGGGAAACCCACCGGAATCGATATTAAGGAAAAGAAAATGACACTTCCCTTAATTTATGCCATGAATCACGCTTCCAAAAAAGAACACGATTGGCTTATCAATTCGGTAAAAAATTACAATACCGATAAGCAACGTGTAAAAGAAGTGATTGCTTTTGTTAAAGAAATGGGAGGATTAGACTATGCTATTTCAAAAATGAAAGAGTACCAAGAAAAAGCGTTGAAAATTCTACAAAAATATCCAGAATCTTCCTATAGAGATGCTTTAGAATTGATGGTAAATTACGTAATTGATAGAAAAAAATAATTTTTTTTTCAAACGCAGACAACCCTTTTTTCCTTTCATTCGTCTTTATACATAGAAGCGTTTTTAAAACCGTGTATGCGATTAGTTTCATTACATAAAAACTACAAAAGTGTTATTGCCAGAACCAAAGAGGGCAACCGCAAAGCACAGCAAGAGTTGTACGAACTATTTGCACCCAAAATGTTAAGCGTTTGCCGTCAATATATTTATAGGGAAGATATTGCTGAAGAAGTGATGCTTACGGGATTTTTAAAAGTATTTACCTATCTAAATTCTTATAAGTTTGAAGGAAGCTTCGAAGGATGGATTCGAAGAATTATGGTGAACGAATCTATTACACAACTTCGGAAAGACAAAAAATTGCTTTTTGAAGATGACAATAGTCTAGAAAATTCAAAAGAACATGTGGCTTATATTGAAACCGAGCTTGAGGTTGAAGAAATTCAAAAAATGATAGATGCACTTCCCGATGGCTACAAAACAGTTTTTGTGCTGTATGCCGTGGAAGGGTACAAACATAGTGAAATAGCCGAATTGTTACAGATTTCAGAAAACACCTCTAAAACACAATTATTTAAAGCCCGAAAAATGCTTCAAAATAAAATGAATCAAGAAAATAAAATACGTTATGGCACCCATTAAATTTGAAGATAATATTAGAGAAAAGTTGCAAGAAAGGGAGCTTATGCCAAGTCAAGAAGCTTGGACAAAACTTTCAGAAAAGTTGGATGCACAAATGCCTCAAAAAAAGAGCAATACCTTTATTTGGGTTGCAGTGGCGGCCAGTTTTGTGGGAGTGCTTTTAGTTTCTACACTTTTCTTTAAAAAGGAAGAGGCTACTACACAAATAGTGAAAGAAAACCCGGTTGAGAATTCTGAAAATGCTTCTGAAATAAAAACTCAATCCGATCTGGCTACCGAAGAAATCATTAATGAAACCATTGAAAAACCCATTGAGATGCCTAAGGTGAACAAGGAAGTTGCTAAAATTTCAGACAACAAAAAAGAGGAAAGAGTGGCTTCAGAAAAACCTTCAGGAAAAATGATAATTAACAAAAGTTCAGAAGAGTCTGTAGCAAGTCTTGAGATGAAAACAGAAACCCTGGAAGAAAAATTTATTACTGAAAAAGTGGAAGAAGTCGTGGTGGCAGTACAACAAATTCAGCAAGAAAATAATACCGTAACCCCCGGTGAGATCGATGCGCTTTTGGCCAAGGCACAACGAGATATCGCCAACAATAGAATCCTTAATTCAAACATTCAAAAAGTGGATGCTGCAGCACTGCTGATGGATGTGGAAACCGAACTTGAACAATCTTTCCGGGATCGTGTTTTCAATATGTTAGGGGAAGGATTCAACAAAGTGCGATCTGCCGTGGCAGAACGAAATAATTAAAACAAACAATTCATCAATCACGCTTTTAAAAAGCACAAATCACGAACACTATGAGACTTATTACTTGGAGTACCGCAATTGTGGTATGGTTACTGGCTATGTGCCACAGTTTTGCACAGGAAACCACCTTGCAAGCCCTGAAAAATTCAAAAGAAGCTATTATTAATGAAGAAAAGGATTTACTTAAAGCTGAAGTGGAAAAAATAAACAAACAGCTTGAAAATGAGGAAATCACCCAAGAAGAAGCCGAACAATTAAAAACTGCCACCGCCGAAAAACACGCATTGAATATTGAAAACCGAATTGCCATTGTAGATAATAAGATTGCTCTTATTGAACGCAATAATACGGTTGAAGTAATTGATGACGAAGACCGAGCCGTTATAAGTATCGGTTTGGGGGGTAAAGATAAGGATGGCTTTATCTATATTGGGAAAAAGTACAAAGAACGTAAATACGACTTGCGAACTACTAGCGACTTTGTCTTTGCCTTTGGATTAAACAATGCTATTGGGGATGGACAATCGCTCAATGATTCCGATTTTAAAATAGGAGGTAGCCGTTTTGCCGAAATTGGATGGGCATGGAAAACTCGTGTATTTAAGGAAAGTAATTGGTTGCGAATTAAATACGGGATTTCCTTTCAGTTTAATGGCTTAAAACCTACCGAAAACAGATATTTTGTTGATACTGGCGAAATGACCGAACTGCAAACATTTGAAGGAGATTTGGATAAATCAAAATTCCGAATGGATAACTTAGTAGTTCCCATTCACTTTGAGTTTGGCCCTTCTAAAAAGATAGAAAGAGAAAACTATTTTAGGTACAATACCCACAACCAAATTAAAATAGGATTGGGGGGTTATGCCGGATTAAGCTTAGGTCCCCGTCAAAAACTGAAATTTTCTACGGATGGAGAAAATGTAAAGCAAAAATTGAAAGCCAATTACAATACCAATACTATTGTATATGGACTTAGCGGATACATAGGATGGAGAGACACCGCATTGTATGTAAAGTATGATCTTAACCCAATCTTTAAAGACAATGCTACCGATTTGCACAATGTTTCCCTTGGACTTCGGTTCGATATGGATTAATTGGATTTGAGATGAAAAAGACCATTCATATTGTAACCATTACATTTATTTCATTTGCGGTATATTTCTTCCTTGATGAAGAATTTTTCAGAACAGTTAGAACTTGGATAGATGGCTTTATTTATCAAATTGGGATAAGTCATATAATTGCCTATTCTATTTTTGGTCTGCCTATTTTTATGGGAGCTATAATCCTGCATAGGAAACATTTTTTGCAGAGTTTGGGATTAAAAGGTGCTTTTTTTAAAGCTTTTACATTTGCACTAATTTGTACACTGCCTATGTTTATTGGGTTTGCTTTTGCCTTTAAATTCAATACAGAAATTTCCCTAACAACAATTTTAATTTCGATTATCGCGGCTGCTTTTTTTGAAGAACTTTACTTTAGAGGCTTTATTTTTGGGCAAGTTTTCAGGTATTCAAAATTGGGCTTTATCCCTTCGGTAATTTTAGGCTCGTTACTTTTTGGGATAATGCATTTGTATCAAAGTACAGACATAGTAGAGTTATTAGGAATTTTTCTGGTTACTTTTTTAGGCGGAATTCTCTTCTCGTGGGTATATGTAGAATGGAATTATAACATCTGGGTTCCTGTCTTTTTGCACTTGTTGATGAATCTTTCCTGGGAATTATTCTCAGTAAGTGATAATGCCTTGGGAGGGATTATTTCTAATGTATGCAGAATAGGAACTATTATACTAATCATTGTACTTACAATACTTTCTAAGAGGAAAAGAGAACAAAAGTTTTACATTAACAGAAGTACAGTTTGGCTGAAAAAAGAATCATAAAAACTCATGAAGGCTTCCTAATAAGAAGCCTTTTTTGTTTTAAAAAATGTATTTTTACAGTTCCTATTGAGTTCAAGATTGATTTCAAAAACCACCATAGACCAAGTGTTTGATACTGCTCGAGTAGAGGAGGTAATTGGTGATTTTGTTCAGCTGAAAAAAAGTGGAAGTAATTATAAGGGTTTAAGTCCTTTTTCAGAAGAGCGAACCCCCAGTTTTATGGTGTCTCCCGTAAAACAGATTTGGAAAGATTTTTCCAGCGGAAAAGGAGGAAATGTTGTGGCTTTCCTTATGGAACATGAGCATTTTACCTATCCCGAAGCCATTAAATATTTGGCTAAAAAATACGGAATTGAAATTGAAGAAACCGAACAAAGTGCCGAAGCCAAAGAAGAAGCCAACGAGCGTGAAAGTTTGTATTTGGTCAATGAATTTGCCAGAGACTATTTTGCCAAAACACTTTTAGAAACTGAAACCGGAAAGGCCATAGGCCACAGCTATTTTAAGGAGCGAGGTTTTACGGAAGCGACCATTAAAAAGTTTCAGTTAGGATATTCCCCAGATGAGTGGGATGCGTTTACTTCCGAAGCGTTAAAAAATGGGTATCAGTTAAGTTATCTTGAAAAAACAGGATTGACGATTGTAAAAACCGACAAACAATTCGACCGCTTTAAAGGACGGGTTATTTTTCCAATCCATAGTTTAAGTGGCAGGGTGTTAGGTTTTGGGGGACGTATTTTAGTAAATGATAAAAAAGCAGCCAAATATCTTAACTCACCAGAGAGTGAAGTATATCATAAAAGTAAAGTCCTCTACGGAATCTATTTTGCCAAGCAAGCCATTGCCAAAGAAGATAATTGTTATTTGGTTGAAGGCTATACCGATGTTATTCAATTTCATCAAACAGGAATAGAAAATGTAGTTTCTTCCTCCGGCACAGCGTTAACCCAAGAGCAGATTCGATTAATCCATCGATTGACCAAAAACATCACACTACTTTTTGACGGCGATGCAGCGGGACTTCGGGCTTCGCTTCGTGGTGTGGATTTAATTTTGGAACAAGGGCTTAATGTAAAAATTTGCACGTTTCCCGAAGGGGAAGACCCCGATAGTTTTGCCAAAAACAACTCGCTGGAAGACCTTACCCTTTATTTGGAAGAAAACGCAAGAGATTTTATCAATTTTAAGGCCTCTTTATTGGCTTCCGAAGCGAAAAATGATCCTATAAAAAAGGCAGAAACCATTCGGGATATGGTGATGAGTATCTCGAAAATTCCCGATTCCATTAAGCAGGAAGTATATCTTAAAGAGTGCTCACGCATCATGGATATTAGTGAAGAAGTGCTTTTTACTACTTTAGCGCAAATGCTTCAAAAGGAACGAAGGGATGCTTCTAAAAAAGAGGTAGTAGAAGGACCTACTTTGGAAGTGGTTTCAAAAGAAATTATTGAACTTGAGAAGGTAGATTTAAAGTTCGAACTTGAAAAAGAAATTATAGATATCTTAATAAATTTTGGACTTGACATTTGTGAAATAAATGAAGAATTGATTGATTTTAGTGCCAAGGAGGTCATAAAAGAAAAACACAAAAAAGACTGGAAAATTTGTGAATATATATATCTAAATTTACAGGAAGATGAAATTGAATTTGTAAATTATGAATTTAAGTACTTATATAATTCAATTATTGATAAACTTCTTCACAACATAAATATCGATTTAAATACACTTTTTGATGGGGCAAATGATAGGATACGTAGTATGTTGTCTAGTATGTTATTTAAATATGATGAAGAAAGGATTCATAATTGGCAGAAAGTTGGCATTTATCCAAAACCAATTGAAGTTGACGTGCCAAGAAAAGTACAATCTTGTATTATGCGATTGAGATATCTTCTACTACAGGAGTTAATTGATAATTTTAGTGTTGGAATTAACGTAAAAAAAGATTCCGAACGCACTGAAATAATGGAGATTATTAACCAATATAGTGGACTAAAAATTGATATGTCAACTTTTTTGGGTGGAGCAATACCGCAAAGAAGAAGTAATTAATAAAAAACTACCCAAACTGAAACATTCTCGATTGGTTAATCAAGTCTGCCAGATTATCTACCTTCAATTTTTTAAGAAGGCGAGTCTTGTAGGTACTCACGGTTTTTTCGTTAATATCCAGCGCATTGGCAATATCCTTATTGCGCTTACCACTGGAAAGTAAATTTAAGACTTCAATCTCTCGCGAAGACAATTTTTTATAACGGCTAATGGCACTGGATTCGCCCACATTTCTACTGGTGAAAGTAGAGGTAAGTTCTTCGTTAAGAAAGATTCCTCCTTTGGCAATTCGTTTCAGTGCTTTTAAAAATACTTTGGTTGAAGCCGATTTTGGAACGTAGCCTGCAGCACCCGATTTAATTGAGCGTAATGCGTATATCTCTTCCGGATGTGTTGAAAAAATAAGGACTCTGGTTTGCGGAAATTCAGTTTTAATATTTCGAAGAACATTGATGCCATTTACTTGTGGCATATCAATTTCCATAATTAAAATATCGGGGTTAATTTCTTCTAGATTTTTAAAAAGTTCATCGCCATTATTTACTTTTCCTACAATAGAAAAATCCTTCGATTTTTTTAACATGCAAGCAATGCCTTTTCTAGTAACCGGATGGTGATCTGCAATAACAATTTTCTTCATGTATAGTTCATTTTATTAAAGAAAACACTTAGCAACCGGGGATTATTAGTAAGTGTGAGGTTTTTGTAATACTTATACTACAAATCAAAACTATAAAAAAGAACGTGAGGGTAAATCATTTTTCGTCAAACTGTACGAAAATTCGTTGAAAAACTAAGAAAGTTTCAGTGCGGCAGGTATTTTGCAAATAGGAATGGGGTTCATTTTGTGCTGGTTCACTTTATTAAGGTGTGCATAAATTTCAAAAACCCTCTTTTGGCGACCTTCAAAGTCATCTGGAACCTTATTTTCATCTTTCATTTTCATAGCCCATTCCAGCTCATCATAACTGGCGCCTATTTGATCTTCATCGGTTCTATCATCTCCCCAAAGGCCATCGGTAGGAGCGGCATCGATAATTTCTTGATTAATTCCTAAGAAGCGGGCAATGGCATACACTTCACTTTTTAGTAAATCTGCTATAGGGCTTAAATCTACCCCTCCGTCACCATATTTTGTATAAAACCCAACCCCAAAATCCTCTACTTTATTCCCTGTTCCGGCAACAAGATATTGGTGTAAACCTGCAAAATAATATAAGGTGGTCATACGTAATCTCGCACGAGCGTTTGCTAAAGATAGAAATCTAGATTCTTCATTATCAACCGTAGGCAGGGTAGCAATAAAACTGTCAAAAACAGGAGTTAAGTTTACCTCGGTTTTTGAAACATTACTGAATTTCGATTGAAGCCAGTTAATATGATTTACAGCCCTGCTAACCTGCGATGCAGCTTGATGAATGGGCATTTCCAAACATAACGTGGGGAGCCCTGTTAAAGCACAAAGTGACGAAGTTACCGCAGAGTCTATTCCGCCGCTAATGCCAACCACAAAACCCTTCATTTTTGCATTTTCGGCGTATTCTTTTAACCAAGCTGCTATGTAATGGGTTACTTTTTCTGTGTTCATTTTTACTGCAATTAAATAAGATTAATAATACCTTTGCATGACAAAAATAGAGAAAACAAAATTTAAAAAAAGGAATCCCGTTATTTATGAAGAAGACATTTTTTATGAACTATTTTTTTTCTGTTTTTTGTTTGTTTCTACTTTTGGCAAGCTGCCAATCGAAATCTAAAACAGAAGCCGAAATAGCAAAAATTCCTGTAAATATTGATTTGGTTCGCTTTGATAAAATTTTTGCTGAAGCTTCACCATCCGATTTAGAGAATCTTAAAACTGAATTTCCGCTTTTTTTCCCCGAACAATTTCATGATAGCATTTGGATTGCTAAAATGCAGGATACATTGCAAAGAGAATTAAATGAAGAAGTGTTAAAAGTATTTCCTTCCGAAGCAGTGTTAAAAGAAGAACTAACGTCCCTTTTTCAGCATATTAAATACTACTTTCCCAATGTTACAATTCCAAAGGTATATACCACAACTTCCGATGTAGATTACAAAACCAAGGTAATTGCACAAGACAGTTTGCTATTGTTGGAATTGGATACCTATTTAGGCGAAGACCATTTTTTTTACGAAGGGATTTCAAAATATATTACAAAAAACATGAAGCCTTCGCAATTGACCCTAGATGTTGCTTCGGCTTATGCAGAAAAAGAGATAGCATTGCTCACGGAACGTTCTTTTTTAGGGCAACTGATTTATTTTGGTAAAGAGCTTTATCTTAAAGAATTATGGTTACCCAACACCCCTGAAGCGGAACGATTGGGATATACAGAGGAAGAGATGCAATGGGCTATTGCCAATGAAGTAGAAGTGTGGCGCTATTTTGTTGAAAATGAATTACTTTACAGTACCAATACGAAATTGGTTCAACGCTTTATAGCGCCGGCTCCTTTTTCAAAATTTAATTTGGAAATTGATAATGAGTCTCCAGGAATGATAGGAAGATTTATAGGTTGGAAAATTGTCCAAGCCTATATGAAAAACAATCCCGTCTCGGTGGAACAATTAATGAATAAGCGTGCCGATGACATTTTTAACGAGTCAAAATACAAACCCAAAAAATGAGTAAAATTACTTCTGAAATTAAATTGACAGTGCGGATGGATGAAAATCGAATTCCGGAAAAATTATATTGGACAGCACCCGATGGAGGGGTAGAAAATATGGAAACCAAAGCCATGCTATTATCGGTTTGGGATTCCAACAATCAAGAGGCTTTGCGAATTGATTTATGGACCAAAGACATGCCGTTAGATGAAATGAAAGTCTTTTTTCATCAGACTCTTACTGCTATGGCAAATACCTTTCAACGAGCCACCAACGATGATAAAATGAGTGCCACGATGCTCGATTTTTGTGATTATTTTGCGGAGAAGTTAGATTTGAAAAGAAATTAAATACGTTTATTGAGCTGTATTTAATTGCGAATTAATTTCTTCAATATAGGCAAGTAATTGGTCTCGACCGTCCCCGTTACTCGATGAGGTAATAAAATAGGGCGGTATTTCCTGCCAAGTCTCTAACATTTTTTGAGTGTAATTTTCAATATTCCGTTTAAGGGCATTGGGTTTCAACTTATCGGCTTTGGTAAAAATAATATTGAAGGGAATTTGGCTTTCGCCCAACCATTCCATAAATTCTAAATCGATGGGTTGTGGTTCGTGACGAGAATCAACTAAAACAAAGCCTAAAACAAGTTGTTGGCGTTTTTCAAAATATTGGGTGATAAATTTTTGAAAGGTCTTTTTACTCGACTTTGAAACCCTTGCATATCCATATCCGGGAAGATCAACTAAATACCAATTTTTATTGATCAAAAAATGATTAATGAGTTGCGTTTTACCTGGTTTTCCGCTAGTTTTTGCAAGGCTTTTACGCTGCATCAACATATTAATCAAAGATGATTTTCCCACGTTGGAGCGTCCAATAAAAGCGTATTCTGGCAATTTGTTATTGGGACATTTGGCAACATCGCTGTTGCTCATAACAAATTCTGCCGAAGTTATTTTCATCAATAAAAGTTAAAATCCTCTTTGCTGTAGCCAATTGTACAACAATTCATTAAAAGTATCGGGATGCTCCATCATGGCGGCGTGACCACATTTGTCAATCCAATACAAATTGGAATCTGGAAGTAATTCATGAAATTCATCGGCAACTTCTGGCGGAGTAACCGTATCATTTTTGCCCCAAATAATACAAGTAGGATTGGGCATATGGGGTAAATCCTTCGCCATATTATGACGTATAGCACTTTTAGCGATAGAAAGGGTTCGTATAAGCTTATTTCTATCATTGACACTGGCATACACTTCGTCCACAATTTCCTTGGTAGCAACAGCTGGATCGTAAAAAACATTTTCGGCTTTTTGCTTGATGTAATCGTAATCCCCTCGTTTAGGGTAGGTTTCTCCCATGGCACTTTCATAAAGACCGGAGCTTCCTGTAATAACAAGTGCTTTTACTTTTTGTGGATATAATTTAGTTACCATTAACCCTATATGGCCTCCTAAGGAATTTCCAAGCAAAATCACTTCGCTATACCCTTTAAAATCAATAAATGCTGAAACAAATTTGGCAATATTTTTAACATTGGTTTTAAGAATGGGCATAGAGTAGATGGGCAATTCTGGGATAACCACTTTGTATCCTTTCTTCGGAAAAAAATCCACAACACCATCAAAATTACTAAGTCCTCCCATAAGGCCATGCATAATGATGATGGGAGTTCCTTCTCCAATTTCCAAGTACGAATATTTACCTTCTTTCTTTAGTTGATGGGTCATAAAGTGCTTTAAAACGTAGCACAAAAGTAAACAAATTTTAACGAATTGAAACGCTTCGGTTTTTTGTTGAAAACTTCTTAATGAGTAAAGATTTAAGTAATTGTAAATCAGATGAATTAATAAACCGAATAATCCATTTAATCATTGAAGTGGG
>JAGQZA010000036.1 GCA_020435805.1 Flavobacteriaceae bacterium | reverse complement strand
GGTTCTTGAAATAGCAGTTTTACAAAACGACACAAATGTTCCGGTAGAAGGTGAAATCATTCTCACCAACCCATTAAAGGGGACTGTTGTTTTAAACACCAACGGAACGCCCACCGAAATTTTGGATGATTTTGTGATTTACACTCCAGAAGAAACCGCTACCGGAGAAGACACTTTTGAATATACCGTGTGTGATGCTTCAGGGCAAAGTTGTGCTACCGGAACGGTTACCATTAATGTTTTACCCTTTACTCCCGTTAATTTTGATATTGCTTCAGTTCCCTATCCAACACTTTCAGAATACAACTTCTTCGAAGGGGATTTAGCAAATCATGAGCCCGTGTATGGTGTCCTCCCTTACGATCTAATTACCCCTTTGTTTACAGATTACGCCCATAAAAAACGTTTTGTCTGGATGCCTTATGGGGTAAAAGCACAATACGATGGCGATGGAAATATTTTAAATTTTCCAACCGGAGCGATTTTAATAAAAACTTTTTATTATGAAAATGTGTTACCGGGAAATACTACTCAAATTATTGAAACTCGATTGCTGATTAAGAAAGCCGAGGGCTGGATTTTTGCAGATTACATTTGGAATGAAGAACAAAATGAGGCTTTTCTTGATACTACTGGTGACGGAGGATTCAAGGAAATTGAATGGGTTGAAAATGGGGAGACCAAATTTGTAAACTACCGTATCCCTTCACAAAGTCAATGCTTTACCTGTCACAAAAATTATAAAGCCGAGTCTCCTATTGGTCCAAAACCTCAAAATCTCAATAGAAATTATACGTATCCGGAAGGCGCAAAAAATCAGTTGGATAAATGGATTGAAATGGGTTATTTAGAGAGTGTCCCTTCTACAATCGCAACAGTTGTAAACTGGCAAGACGTCTCCAATTCTTTAGCGCTAAGAGTACGTTCCTATCTTGATATTAATTGCTCAAACTGTCATAGTGAGAGCGGTCATTGCGACTATAGACCTTTGCGTTTTGCCTTTAGTGAAACGGAGGATCCCGTTAACCTAGGTATATGTGTAACACCAGATACTCCAATTCCTGGTTACGAAGGTTCAAAAGTTATTATTCCGGGAGATGCCGAAAACTCAATTTTATTTTTTAGATTTAATACCAATAACGAAGAATATAGAATGCCCTTATTGGGACGAACCATTCAACACCAAGAGGCACTTGCACTTATTGAAGAATGGATAAATACTTTAACTGAAACTTGTGATTAACCAATTAAAAACATTTTTATGATGAAAAAAATTCTCCTTACTTTTTTAGTATTTGCCTGTATTTTTAGTGCAAGTGCGCAACTTGGCTTCACAGGCCAACCCATTAGCACTACAGGCAACGACAGAGCCGCTGTAGATATGAATGGTGATTTCTTGGATGACGTTGTGTCTGTAACCAACACAAACGTTCAAATTTTTTACCAACAACCCAACGGCACCTTTAATGAAGTAAATATTACCACTTCTCCGGCAGATTATGGACCTTCATGGAGTCTTGCTGCGGCAGATTATGACAGAAATGGCTACACCGATTTGCTTTACGGTAGTGGAAGCGGTGTTACCTTTATGCGAGCCAACAATGACGGAACTGGCTTTACCGAAGTCTCTGGACCCGAATATGTTTTTTCTCAACGTTCCAACTTTGTGGATATTAACAACGATGGGCACTTAGATGCTTTTGTATGTCATGATGTTGAGCCCAACGTGTACTATTTAAATGACGGGGCTGGAAACTTAACCTTTTATCAAGGAGGTCTAGGCGACTTCCCTTCAGGTGGAAATTATGGAAGTGTTTGGATTGATTATGACAACGATCGTGACGTAGATATGTTTATCGCCAAATGTGGTGGAAGCGTTGAGAGAAGAACCAATCAAATGCATACCAACAACGGCGATGGTACTTTTACTGAAAATGCGTTGGATTTAGGGTTGGCAGATCCTATGCAAACCTGGTCTTCGGCTTGGGCAGATTATGACAATGATGGTGATATGGATGTGTTTGTAGGTGCAAGTACTGGAGCTCATAAATTAATGCGAAATAACGGAGATAGCACTTTTACCGACGTTACTGCAGGGTCAGGTATTGAAGGCCTTTCTGAAACCGGAATAGAAAATGCTACCTACGATTTCAATAACGATGGTTACCCGGATATTGCTTCAAATGGAAATATCCTTATTGGCAATGGAGATCTTACTTTTGCTTTAGTTACAAGTTTACTTCCTTCAAATAATGGCTCTTTTGGCGATTTAAATAATGATGGCTATGTAGATAGTTTCACCGGCGGCACCATTTACATGAACAATGGTGGTTCTAACCACTGGTTAACCATCAATACTATTGGTGTAGATAGTAATATTAATGGTTTAGGAGCTCGTGTGGAAGTTGAAAGTGCTTCAGGAACAAAAATTAGAGATGTAAGAAGCGGTGAAGGTTTCCGATATATGAGTACCCTTAACACTCATTTTGGACTTGGTTCTGATACCATGATTGATACCAT
The DNA here is from genome assembly GCA_020435805.1 of Flavobacteriaceae bacterium. Taxonomy (GTDB): domain Bacteria; phylum Bacteroidota; class Bacteroidia; order Flavobacteriales; family Flavobacteriaceae; genus Halomarinibacterium. The sequence continues at coordinate 12,385 of JAGQZA010000036.1, read as the reverse complement.
AACTATTTACTGGACTTCAGGAATTATTGACGTGCTTCATGATGTGGCAGTTGATCAAGTAATTTCTGTAGTTGAAGGGTCTACTATTCTTGGATTGGAAGATACTTTGGTTAACACCTTAATTTCTTATCCAAATCCAACATCGGGAACTCTTAACCTTAAATCTACTGCCGAATTTACCAACCCTATTTACTCTATTTTCGATATGAATGGAAAAAGAGTCATGAACGAAAGGCTAAACTCAAACGCTATAGATGTATCGTACTTAGCTGAAGGGAATTACATTTTAAGAGTCTTTGATAATAAACTTGTGAAAACACAACGCTTTATCAAAAAATAAAGCCCAATTCCAGTTAAAAAATTCGAAACACCGTTACTCAAAAAGTAACGGTGTTTCTTTTTTTACTATATTTAAATAGCTTAAAACCATCCTTCTATGAACTCAACATTTACTAAAATTCTTAGTTTTATACTTGCCATAATCCTTATCTTTTTTGGATTGAATAAGTTTATTGACTTTAGCTTTATGCCTTTGCCCCAACTTCCCGAAAATGCTTCAAATTTTATGAAATCACTCTCGGCTTCTGGATATGTACTCCCCCTTATAGGGTTTCTTGAGATTTTTGTAGGGGTGTTATTATTATTAAAAAAATGGGTGCCGTTTGCACTTATTCTATTAGCTCCTATTTCTCTGAATATATTATTATTTCATTTATTTTTAGATCTCCCGTCCATTTTGCCGGCAATCGTTATAGTTTCTATAAATGCCATCCTAATCTATAAATACTGGAAGTCGTATAAACCCCTATTTCAGTAGAAGACATACTATTTATATGCAATAAAAGTATCGAAATTCGTATTTTTACCACGATTAAATTGTGCGTGATGAAATACTTTATGTCTTTAATAGTGGCTATGTTAGGAATAAGCTGCCAGAATAAAATGGAAAAAAAACCTGTGGTTATATCCTATCCTTCTACCAATAAAGTAGATTCTGTTGATGTTTATTTTAGCCATGAAGTTTCCGACCCTTACAGATGGTTGGAAGATGACCGAAGTGCCGAAACGGAAGCTTGGGTAAAAGCTCAAAATAAAGTAACTTTCAACTATTTAGATTCCATTCCATTTCGAAATGAATTAAAAGAACGCCTTTCTTCCCTTTGGAATTACGAAAAGATAGGCGCCCCTTTTAAAGAAGGAGATTACACTTATTTCTATAAAAATGACGGACTACAGAATCAATATGTAGTATATCGATACAAAACCGGCGATAACCCAAATACTGCTAAGGTTTTTTTGGATCCTAATACGTTTAAGGAAGACGGCACTATTTCATTGGGAAATTTAAGTTTTTCGAAAAATGGAAAAATAGCCGCATATAGTATTTCGGAAGGGGGAAGTGATTGGAGGAAAGTGTTGGTGATGGATGTTGAGACAAAAGAAATTTTGGAAGACACCTTAGTGGATATCAAATTTAGCGGCCTATCATGGAAAGAAAACGATGGATTCTATTACTCAAGCTATGATAAACCCAAAGGAAGTGAGCTTTCTGCAAAAACAGATCAACATAAGCTGTACTATCACAAATTAGGGACTTCCCAAAAAAGTGATGCCCTTGTTTTTGGTGGAATTCCTTCTGAAAAACATCGGTATGTAAGTGGATTTGTTACTGAAGACGGTAAATACCTTCTTATTAGTGCCAGTATTTCTACTTCGGGAAACAAATTGTTTCTTAAGGATTTAGAAAACGCCAATAGCAATTTTGTAACAATTCTAGACCATACCGAAAGCGACACTTCTCTCTTGGATAATGAAGGAAGCATTTTGTTTTTAAGTACCAATCTCAATGCTCCCAATAAAAGAATAGTAAAAGTAGATCTTTCTAATCCAAGTCCCGAACATTGGATAGATATCATCCCCGAAACAAAAAATGTATTAAGCCCCTCTACTGCAGGAAATTATATTTTTGCAGAATATATGATAGATGCCATTTCTAAAGTTTTTCAATATGATTTTTCCGGAAACTTAATACGAGAAATAACCTTGCCCGGCTTGGGAAGTGCGGGTGGTTTTGGAGCTAAAAAAGACGAAAAAGAGCTTTATTATTCTTTTACCAACTATACTACGCCCGGCAGTATCTATAAATTAGAATTGGAAACCGGAAAATCGGAATTATACAATAAACCAAAAATTGATTTCAATTCTGAAAATTTTGAAAGTAATCAGGTGTTTTTTACTTCAAAAGACGGTACAAAAGTCCCCATGATCATTACACATAAAAAGGGAATCAAGCTTAATGGAAAAAACCCAACAATACTTTATGGTTACGGAGGATTCAACATAAGTTTAACTCCCTCTTTTAGCATTCCAAATGCTGTTTGGTTAGAGCAGGGTGGTATTTATGCGGTTCCCAACCTTAGAGGAGGAGGCGAATACGGAAAGGAATGGCACAAAGCAGGTACCAAAATGCAAAAGCAAAACGTGTTTGACGATTTTATTGCCGCTGCTGAATATTTAATTGAAAACAAATACACTTCCAAAGAGTACTTAGCCGTTCGAGGGGGCTCTAATGGTGGATTACTGGTAGGTGCAGTGATGACGCAGCGTCCAGATTTAATGCAAGTAGCTTTGCCTGCCGTTGGTGTTTTGGATATGCTACGCTATCATACCTTTACCGCAGGTGCTGGCTGGGCTTATGACTACGGAACGGCTGAAGAAAGTGAAGAAATGTTTCAATATTTAAAAGGGTACTCTCCGGTTCACAACGTAAAAAAGGGGGTAGCATATCCCGCTACTCTTGTAACCACGGGTGACCATGACGACAGAGTTGTGCCGGCACATAGCTTTAAGTTTGCTGCAACCCTACAAGAAAACCAAACAGGAACCAACCCTGTATTAATTCGAATTGAAACTGATGCGGGTCACGGAGCAGGAACTCCCGTTCATAAAACCATAGAGCAATATGCCGATATTTTTGTGTTTACGCTTTATAATATGGGCTACGAAGTACTTCCTGAAAAAGTAAACTCCAAAATAAAGGAATAAAAAAGTATGCTTCAGGTAGCAATTCATTCTTTTTCATATACTGAGAAAGAAATTCTTTCTGAAATTAATTTTCACTTACATAAAGGAAGCCATCTGGCCGTTCTCGGGGAAAGTGGCTGTGGGAAATCTACTTTGTTGCACCTTATTTATGGGCTTCTACATTTAGAAAATGGGGATTTACAATGGGGAGATAAAAAGCTTTTGGGGCCTAAGTTTAATTTGGTTCCAGGAGAAGACTTTATCAAATTGGTAGCGCAGGAATTTAATGTCATGCCCTTTATAAGTGTCGCCGAAAATATTGCAACTCATTTGCCTCGTTTAGATTTAAAGGCAGATCATAAACGGGTACAAGAGCTTTTATCGGTGGTGGACATGGAACCTTATGCAAATGTCATGGTAAAAAACCTAAGTGGCGGGCAAAAACAGCGTGTTGCTTTAGCAAAGGCGTTGGCAAAAAAACCAGAATTGCTATTGCTGGATGAGCCCTTTAGTAATGTGGATGTTTTCAGAAAAAACACCTTGCGCAGAAAACTTTTCAGCTATTTAAAAAGCAACCATATAACCTGTATTACCGCCACCCATGATGCCGAAGAAGCCTTGGCTTTTTCAGACATCATTTTACTATTGAAAGATGGCAAAATGGAACGTTTTACCAGTCCGGAAAACTTATACCATTCCTTTAAAAATAGTTACCAAGCCAGTTTTTTTGGAGAAGTTTCTTTAATTCCCGCAGGTATCCTTTCTGCTGAAGAAAAAATCCTTTTACCTCACCAATTAACTGTTTCAGAAAGCAAAACCGCCTTACAGGTTGAGGTAACTCAATCTTACTTTAAAGGCAAGTATTACATCGTTGAAGCAATCTACAACAACATAACAACCCTTTTTTTTGAAAGTGATGTCTCGATTAACAGTGGGACAAAAGTTTACTTGCAATTAGTCAATTGCTAAAATTTTACTTTCCATCCCGTTAAATGAAAATACTTCTCCTTTCTTTTTCCCAGAAATGGCTTGTCCTATGGGCGAGTTAAGAGCAACACATAAAAAAGAACACCCAAAAACTTCCACAGCACCAATGGAAAGGCTTATAAAATATATTGCCTTCTCGGTTTTAATTAAACTCCCTAAACGGGCATAGTCTGATGTAGTGTTTACATCTATTTTTTTCAATAATTCTTTTATTGCTAGTACTTCATGAAGTTGTTTTGTGGCGTTTTCGCGATCAATTTGCATCATAGCACGGCTGTTATCTAAATCATCTGCCGAGCTTGATTTCGATTCTTCTGCTAGGGATTCGTCTATATCGGCAATAGTATGCTTAATATTTTGATGTCTATGTTCAGCTTTATCAAAACATATTTGAAATAGTGCTTGTTTAATTTCCTTTGCGGTCATCGCTTTTTGTTTCTTTTAAGGTAAATGTACCATAATTATTCATTTGTCTAACCAGCCAACTTTTTCTGTTTTCAACATAATTTGAACTGCCTGAAGCTTTATATTTCCTAGGGTTTGGAAGAATTACAGCAATGGAAGCGGCTTGATATCTCGTTAATTTTTTTGCACTTTTATGAAACCAATATTGTGATGCCGCTTCTGCCCCATAAACACCATTGCCCATCTCAATACTATTGAGATACACTTCTAAAATTCGTTCTTTGCTCCACAGTGTTTCTATTAAAAAAGTGAAGTAGGTTTCCAAACCTTTTCTAAACCAACTACGTTGCGGCCACAGAAATACATTTTTAGCTGTTTGTTGCGAGATAGTACTCCCTCCCTTTACTCGTTTGCCTTTTTGATTGTTTTTATACGCTTTTTGAATGGCCTCATAATCAAATCCGTTATGATTTATAAAATTTTGATCTTCCGCCGAAATTACAGCCAATTGCAATTCTGTTGAGATTTCTTCCATAGGAACCCAATCATGTTTGGTTTCAAAATCTCCCTCAGCTTCCAAGGAACGTATTGCCATAAGAGGCGTGTAAGGGACAGGAACCCATTTATATAACAATACCCACAAAATACTTATGGCTAAAAACCATAAAAATGTTTTCCATAAAAAACGAAAGATTCTCCGTACCATATCAGGAACTTGCTAAGGTTGCTAATTCATTACCTACAGAGCTGCCTATGGCCACGCCCATACCCCCCAATCTAACCCCACAAAATACATTTTCGTCAACTTGCGTTACAATAGGTTTTTTTTGGAGCCCCACACCCATAATACCACTCCATCGATGCTCAATTTCAAAAGGAGTATTGGGGATAATAGTAGTTTTAAGAAGATCTTCCAATCTACTCTGTATAAGGGGCGTAGTTTCTAAGAGTGTCGTGGTTTCTGTCTCAAAAGCTAAGTTTCTGCCTCCTCCTAATAAAATTCTATTATCAATATTTCGGAAATAATAGTACCCTCTATCTAAATGAAAAGTCCCTTTTAGTTTAAGATTATGTATCGGTTTTGTAATAAGAACTTGCGCTCTGGCAGGCTTCATGTCATTTGTTGGAAATAGATCATTTGCAAAACCATTGGTAGCTATTATTAATTTTTTAGTTGAAAATTCACCAAAATCATCAAAATTCATCAAAATCGTGTCCTTTTTACTCGTAAACGACTCCATGTTAAACGAATTTAATATAAAAACACCTCTTTTTATACACTTTTGCAGTAATGAATTCATCATTTTCCCCGTATCAAGTTGGCCTTAAAATGGGTTAAAAATGAGCGAATTTTGAATATTTTTGAAAGAAAATGAGTTGTTTTTAACTAAAAACACCTCTTTTTTACTAAAAACTGCTTTTTTTAATAAGTTATTAATATAAGGTAATTTTGAAAGGCAGTTTTCAAATAATTCTAAGTCTTCTTTTTGGAAAAGTTCGTATCCGCCATACTGTTTAAAACTAATGTTTGTATCGCCTAAATTCTTCCGAAGTAATTCCAGCCCACGAACCCTTTTGGAAACCAACTGAATAACTTCTTCCTCTGAATGGGTTTTTAGGTCTTCCAATATTTCAGAAAGGCTGCCAAAACAAGCAAATCCTGCATTTTTTGTACTGGCACCATTAGGCAATACCGAACGTTCAAAAACAACAATTTTCGCTTTGGGATATCTATCACGTAGTGAAAGAGCACAGGAAAGCCCTACAATTCCGCTTCCAATGATGGCAAAATCAATGTCCTTTAACCAGGTTTTATATTCCCAATACGAAAAATTCACAACACAATATTAATATAAAAAAACACCCATTTCAAAGATATTATTTTTTGAAATGGGTGTGTATAATTACGATTTTAATTGAACTATTCTTCGGGATTATTCATCACCCAAGTATTCATAAATGCAGTGGTGTAATTTCCTGCCACATACGCAGGGTCATCCATGAGTTGTCTATGAAAGGGAATGGTGGTCTTAATCCCTTCAATAACAAATTCATCCAAGGCGCGTTTCATTTTATTAATTGCCTCATCCCGCGTTTGAGCCGTGGTAATGAGTTTTGCAATCATAGAATCATAATTAGGTGGAATCACGTATCCTGCATACACATGGGTATCCAATCGAACTCCATGGCCCCCCGGAGCATGTAAAACAGTAATTTTTCCCGGTGAAGGACGGAAGCCGTTATAAGGATCTTCCGCATTAATCCTGCATTCAATAGAGTGTAATTGTGGCAAATAGTTTTTCCCGGAAATTGGTATTCCTGCAGCCACTAAAATTTGCTCCCGTATTAAATCATGATCTACCACTTGCTCGGTAATGGGGTGTTCCACTTGAATACGAGTATTCATTTCCATAAAGTAGAAATTACGGTGTTTATCTACCAAAAATTCAATAGTGCCCGCTCCTTCATAATTTATGAACTCTGCTGCTTTTACGGCAGCTTTCCCCATGTCTTCCCGCAGTTTTTTAGTCATAAAAGGGCTTGGGGTTTCTTCGGTAAGTTTTTGATGGCGACGTTGTATAGAACAATCTCTTTCGCTTAAATGACAGGCTTTTCCTGTGCTGTCTCCTACAACTTGAATCTCGATATGCCTTGGTTCTTCAATCAATTTTTCCATATACATATCATCATTCCCAAAAGCGGCTTTACTTTCTTGTCGGGCCGATTCCCATGCCGCTTGTAAATCTTCTTCTTTCCACACGGCACGCATCCCTTTTCCTCCTCCTCCGGCACTCGCCTTCAGCATAACAGGATATCCCGTTTCTTTAGCTACTTTTTTACATGTTTCAAAATCAGGAATCACACCATCACTTCCGGGAACACAAGGTACGCCGGCGGCTTTCATGGTAGCTTTTGCGGTGGCCTTGTCTCCCATTTTCTGGATCATATCTGCAGAAGCACCAATAAACTTAATCCCATGCTCTTCGCAAATTTTAGAAAACTTGGCGTTTTCAGACAGAAATCCATATCCGGGGTGAATGGCGTCTGCGTTGGTTATTTCTGCCGCAGCAATAATGTTTGAAATCTTTAAATAACTATCGCTACTAGGGGGCGGGCCAATACAAACTGCTTCATCTGCAAATCGTACGTGGAGACTTTCTGCATCTGCAGTAGAATACACAGCTACGGTTTTTATTCCCATCTCCTTGCAAGTTCGAATGACACGTAAGGCGATTTCACCTCTATTGGCAATTAAAATCTTTTTGAACATACTATGCTAATTTTCAAATCTCAAGCACCAAATTCCATACTAGTTGGAATTTGACTTTTGGGATTTAGGATTTGTCAATTAAGATGGGTCTATTAAAAATAAGGGTTGGTCAAATTCTACAGGCGAAGAGTCATCTACCAAAACTTTCACAATTCTACCAGAAACTTCACTTTCTATCTCATTGAATAGTTTCATGGCTTCAATAACACAAAGCACATCGCCTGCCGAAACTGCATCACCAACCTCCTTAAATACAGGTTTATCGGGGGATGGTTTACGGTAGAAAGTTCCTATTATGGGAGACTTTACTGTAATATATTTCGAGCTGTCTTCTGAAGCTGCTACAACTTCTTTAGGAGCTGTGGAAGCAGTTTCAACTTGTGGCTGTGAGGTTACCATTTGAGGCGCTTGCTGCATCGGGGCAGGAATGTGCTGAATGTATGTTGGCTCATCTACATCATGCCCTGTTTTAATGGTAATTTTAACATCTTCCATTTCAAGCTTCACTTCGCTAGCGCCTGATTTAGCCACAAACTTGATTAGATTTTGAATATCTTTTAAGTCCATATAGTTGTTTATTTAATTGGTCGTTAGTTATTTATGAATTATATGCCCATTTTATGTAAATGGCTCCCCAAGTGAATCCTCCACCAAAGGCTGCAAAGATAAGGTTGTCTCCTTTTTTTAATTGTTTTTCGTAATCATAAAGACAAAGTGGTAATGTGGCCGAAGTGGTGTTGCCATATTTATGAATATTCAACATCACTTTTTCGTCCGGGAGGCCCATTCTATTAGCGGCGGCATCAATAATACGCTTGTTGGCTTGATGGGGCACTAGCCAATTAACATCATTCCCTACTAAATTATTTTTTTCCATCACTTTAGCACAAACATCTGCCATATTTGAAACAGCAAATTTAAATACTGTTTTGCCGTCCTGAAACACATAATGTTGCTTGTTTGTAACTGTTTCTATGGAAGCCGGTAATAAAGATCCCCCGGCATCTATTTTTAGGTGTGCCCTTCCTTCACCATCAGACCGAAGATGTTCATCCAAAAGTCCCAACCCTTCTTCATTGGGCTCAAAAAGTACTGCTCCGCCTCCATCTCCAAAGATGATACAGGTGGTTCTGTCTTCATAATCTATAATGGAAGACATTTTATCGGCTCCTATTAATAGTACTTTTTTGTATTTGCCAGATTCAATATAGCGCGCCGCTGTGGACATCCCATATAAAAAACTTGAGCATGCCGCTACCAAATCAAATGAAAAAGCGTTTACGGCGCCAATTTTACTGGCTACATAAACGCCTGTTGCTGCTACGGGCATATCGGGTGTGGCAGTTGCCATAATCACCAAATCAATCTCTTTAGGGTTTGTGTTGCTTTTTTTTAGGAGATCTTCTGCGGCTTGTATGGCCAAATACGAAGTTCCTTTGTCTTTATCCTTCAGTATTCTACGTTCCTTTATTCCTGTTCTAGCGGTAATCCATTCGTCATTGGTATCTACCATGGTTTCTAGAATCTGGTTGGATAAAATATAGTCGGGGACGTATCCTCCCACAGCAGTAATGGCTGCAGTGATTTTAGACATAAAAAAGGGTGTTAAAATTCACAAAAAAGAGCAAAAACAATTAAATAAGACTGAAAATTACTAATTTTTAATGAAAAATGACTAAAAAAGTAGTTTTTTAAATACTATAAAACAAAAACTCTCACAGCCTAAAAAAGGTTGTGAGAGTTTTTTAATGATTTTGTCTATTTATGCCTCTACCGTTTCTGGTGCATCAATAACAACTTGTCCTTTGTAATATAATTTTCCTTCATGCCAATGGGCTCTATGGAACAAGTGTGCTTCTCCGGTTGTAGGATCTGTTGCTATTTGTGGCGCTGTGGCTTTGTAATGTGTTCTTCTTTTATCTCTTCTTGTTTTGGAGACTTTTCTTTTAGGATGTGCCATTACGTAATTCTATTTATCTGTTAATAATTTTTTTAAGTTGTCCCAACGTGGATCAATTTCTGCTCGCTCTGAAAAATCCTTGTCTTTAGGGCTTAATTCTTCTAGTTTTTTGAGTATGTCTGATTGTAACGTTCCGTCTTTTACTCCCGGATGAATTCTTTTTGATGGCAATGCCAACACTATCGATTCATAAATATACTGTTGAATATTTACTTGATGACTTCCGTGGGGAAGTATCAACAAATCTTCATTTTCGTCATTAAAAGAATCTCCAAATTTAACCACGAAATGATACTCTCCGGCTATTTCTTGATTATAGGGCTCGTTTGTAAGATCGCAGTTAACCGTTACAAAGCCCGAAAAACCTAAAGTAAACTCAAGCAAAGTAGTCTTTTTATCGAGTACCACCTCTAAAGCTATCTCGGCATCCTGAAACTCTTCATACTCAAAATGTTCAAAGAACGTATTCTTTATTTCAAAAGTAAAGATGTGTTTCCCAAGCTTCAATCCCACAAATGGGATTGTGAATTCTTTCATTTCGTTCATTTTCACATCAATATTTAAACAAATACCTTTCGAAAAAGGCGGTGGCAAAGATAAAAAATATTTCTATTTGCTCCGTGTTTTTAAAAATTCTTTTTTGAATATTCTTTCTTAGGAGAAATTTTTAACGGATTTTGAGCATACAATCTATATTCATCTCTGTTTTTATAGATTTGAATGGCCGAAAAAACTGCTTCTTTAAAGGAAGATTCATTGGCTTGATTTTGTCCCGCTATTTCATAGGCTGTGCCATGATCTGGAGAAGTTCTTATTTTACTTAATCCTGCGGTATAGTTAACACCCTGCCCAAAAGACAATGTTTTAAAGGGAATAAGTCCTTGATCGTGGTAGGATGCCACAATAGCGTCAAAATTTTTATAATTCCCTGAGCCAAAAAAACTATCGGCGGCATATGGCCCAAAAACAATTTTTCCGTTGTTTTTAATATTTTCCAATGTAGGCCTCAAAACCGTGTCGTCTTCATCTCCTATAACACCATTATCGCCCGTGTGCGGATTAATTCCTAAAACCGCTATTTTGGGCTTAATAATTCCAAAATCTTCAATTAGCGTTTTGTAAATGGTATTTATTTTTTTTTCAATAAGCTCACGGGTAATGGTGTTTGAAACATCCTTAACGGCAACGTGGTCGGTTAGTAATCCAACTTTTAAGTCTTCCGAAATCATAAACATTAAGCTATGCCCTCCCAGTTCTTTGGCTAAAAAATCGGTATGACCGGGAAAATTAAACGTTTTAGATTGCACATTACTTTTGTTAATTGGCGCAGTAACCAGCACATCTATTTTATCATTTTTGAGTGCTTCTACTGCGGCCTTCAAAGAGGCAATAGCATATTCTCCGGCTTTTGTTTCCTCTTTTCCGAAATGTACTTCAACAGGTTCTTTCCAAACATTTAAAACGTTTATTTTTTTATGAACCACATCTTCTATCTTTTCTATTCCGTGGAAATTAATATCCATATTATATTCCTTCTTGAAAAAAGACATCAATTTTACTGAAGCAAAGATAACCGGAGTACAAAACTCAAGCATTCTGCTGTCTTCAAAGGTTTTTAAAATGATTTCGCTCCCAATACCGTTGTAGTCCCCTATGGAAATACCCACAATTATTTTTTCGTTTTTAACCATAAACAAATACTCCTTGTTACTTTTGTACTACAAATGTAATTAATTGAAGCTATGTTTACAGGTATTGTTGAAACGATTGGACAAATTACTTCACTAAAAAAAGAAAAAAACAATCTTCATATAAGTATTAAAAGTAATTTCACAAACGAACTTAAAATTGACCAAAGCATTTCTCATAATGGGGTTTGTTTAACCGTAGTAGAAATTGAAAGCAATGTCTATACGGTAACTGCCATAGAAGAAACACTTCAAAAAAGTAATTTGAGTAGCCTACATGAAGGAGATCTTGTAAATCTTGAAAGAGCCATGAAACTGGGCGATCGACTCGACGGCCATATCGTTCAGGGTCACGTAGATCAAACCGGAGTTTGTACCCATGTGGAAGAAAAAGAGGGAAGTTGGCTCTTTACTTTTGAATATGAAAAGCATCATAAAAACCTAACCATAGAAAAAGGGTCTATTACGGTAAATGGAGTAAGTTTAACAGTTGTTAACTCAAAAAATAATGCATTTAGTGTTGCTATCATTCCTTATACGTATGAAAATACCAACTTCAAAATGCTAAAAAAAGGAGCTGTTGTTAATTTGGAATTTGATGTAATAGGGAAATACGTAACTCGTATTATGGAAGCCTATCGATAGCCTTTTTCTTTTTGGCAATAATATAAACCCCGTAAAGAATCCCTGCTATTAATAATAGATAAACACTACTATCTATGGGTAACTCCGGTCCTCGTCCTTGGCTTGGAGGGGGTGGGCCTGAAGAAGCAGTCGAAGACTGCCCAAGCATAGAAAAGCTATTCAAAATGAATAGCAAAAAGGCTACTATAGTTACGATTTGGGGTCGCATAATTAGGGGCTAAAGTAATAATTTTTTTTAAACAACAAACAAAAAAGCTTGTTATCAACCATTTATTAACCAAAATTTAATTATAAAATTGTATTTCCGGTTAAATATTCTTTATTCTTTTGTTCCTTTTCAACTATAAGTGGTCCCACTTGGGCTCGAACCAAGGACCCCCTGATTATGAGTCAGGTGCTCTAACC
>JAGQZA010000035.1 GCA_020435805.1 Flavobacteriaceae bacterium | reverse complement strand
TCAGCCAATTCCACATTTCGAAAAACCTGTTGTGCTTCTTCTTTAAAAAGCTCTAAATTAGAATATCTTCCCGAATAATGCCCTAAAATGAGGGTGCTCACATGTGCGGCTTTTGCTATTTCTCCCGCCTCTGCAGCTGTACTGTGCATGGTTTTTTCACAAAGGTCTTTATGTGTTTCTAAAAAAGTAGATTCGTGGTAAAGAATTGTTGCTTCTTTTATTTGTGAAACAATTTCAGGAAAATACATCGTATCACTGCAATACGCATAACTTTTGGGTGGGTCGGGTGGAAAGGTTACGGTGTCGTTGGGAATGGTTTCCCCTTCCCTATTTACAACATCGAAGCCTTGCTTGAGCTTAGGAAAATAGCTTTGATCAACTTTTGAAGCCACTGCAGCCTTTACATTTAGTTTTCGTTCTCCTATTTTTTCCTGAAATAAAAACCCGTTGGTATATACCCGATGTTTCAAAGGAATTGTTGTTACAGAAAGGCTTTCATCATCAAAAATCAACTCGGGTTCATTTTGTTCTAATTCATGAAACAAAAGTGGAAAATTGGTCCAACTGTTTCCCAATTTCAATTGAAGTGTAATTGCTTCTTTAATCCCTTTTGGCCCATAAATGTGAAGTTCAGCTTCCCTTCCCAAAAGAAGAAAAGTAGAAATAAGCCCCGGCAATCCAAAAAAATGATCTCCGTGCAAGTGTGAAATAAAAATATGCTTGATTCTGGAAAATTTTATATTGTTTCGCCGCAACTGTATTTGTGTTCCTTCACCGCAATCGATTAAAAATAGATGTCCTTTAATTTCCAAAACTTGAGCTGTAGGGTTATGAAAAGCCCTTGGAGTAGCAGAATGACAGCCAAGAATGGTTAATTTCAAAAGATGTTTTTTATTTGCGAAATTTAAAATCCTAAATCTCTTTCTATTTCTTCCATTTCAATAATATCTGCCGCTTCTTGAAGTGTTGGCACTACTATCATTTCATCTGGAATATCATCCGGGTTTATGGAATTATTTACAATCACCAATGAATTTTTTGCAGCTCTATGTTTTGTGGATAATGGTATTAACTGAAGCAGTTCATCTAACGTGATGTGTGTGTATTTCAAGAGGTCAATCACTACATTTCTACCCTTATAATTTTTCAATACTTCTGCTGAAATAAATGGCACAAATTCTGAAAAAGCACCTCTATCATCTGCTAAAACTACAAAGGTATCGTGCTCGTTAATCTTCATGGTGTTTAATTTTTGAAGCCAACAAATAAATAACAGCCATCCGTATGGCTACTCCATTTTGTACTTGGTCTAAAATAATGGATTGTTTACTGTCGGCTACATCACTGGTTATTTCAACTCCTCTGTTAATAGGGCCCGGATGCATCACAATAATTTCTTTATTGAGTGAATTTAACAACTGTTTAGTAAGTCCAAACTGCTGAGCATATTCTCGGGTGGAAGGAAAATAGCTTATATCCATTCGTTCATTTTGAACCCGAAGCATATTGGCTACATCGCACCATTCTAATGCTTTCCTTAAATTCCCTTCTACCTCTACTCCTAATTTGTTTATATATTTAGGAATAAGTGTTTTAGGACCACATACTTTAACTTTTGCTCCCAACTTTTGAAGGGCGAAAATATTGGACAAAGCCACTCTGGAATGTAAAATATCTCCCACAATAACTACTTTTTTTCCGGCAACATCGCCCAATTTTTCCCTAATCGAAAAACAATCCAGTAGTGCTTGTGTGGGATGCTCGTGAGCACCATCACCAGCATTCACAATACTAGCGTTAATGTGCCTTGAAAGAAAAATACCGGCCCCGGCATTGGGATGCCGCATCACTACCATATCTACTTTCATAGAAAGGATATTATTTACCGTATCTATAAGGGTTTCCCCTTTTTTTACGGAAGAAGAAGCAGCAGAGAAATTAATCACATCTGCGGAGAGGCGTTTTTCAGCAAGTTCAAAAGATAAACGTGTACGCGTGCTATTTTCAAAAAATAAATTGGCAATGGTAATATCTCTAAGCGAAGGCACTTTTTTGATGGACCTATTAATTACTTCTTTAAAATGGTCTGCTGTTTCAAAGATGAGTTGGATATCATCTTCGGTGATGTATTTAATTCCCAGTAAGTGATTAACGCTTAGTTCACTCATACTATCTTTCTACTAAATATACGGCATCTTCTCCATCATTCTCCTTCCAGCACACTTTAACTTTTTCATTATTAATAGCATCTACCTGTCTTCCTCGATAATCGGGCTGAATGGGTAAATGACGGCTAAATCTCCTATCGATAAGGGTTAAGAGTTCTATCTCCAAAGGTCTTCCAAACGATTGAATGGCCGTTAAGGCACTTCGAATACTTCGCCCTGTATATAATACGTCGTCAATAAACACCACTTTTTTATTTTCTACTACAAAATCTATTTTAGTGGTATTAGCTTCAAGCGGTTTATCACTTCTTCTGAAATCATCTCTGTAAAAGGTAATATCTAGATACCCGAGTTTTATATTTGCAATTTTGTAATCTGATTCAAGTATTTTTTTTAAGCGTTCTGCCAAAAAAATTCCTCTTGGCTGAATGCCAATTAAAACAGTATTTTGAAAGCTATCGTGATTTTCAATTAATTGACAAGCCAGACGGTGGAGTGCGATGTTAATTTCAGTGGCGTTGAGTAGCACTTTTTGGCTCATAGAAATTTCTGAATCTTATTCAGAAGGCAAATGTAACGGTTTTTGTTGAATTTTTTGGCTTCAAACCCTATTTAATAAAAAAAGCCCTTCAATAATGAAGGGCTCTATTTGATAAATGAAATGGAATTACTTCTTTTTCTTTCCTTCCATTCGGTCTTTAATCTCTTGAAGCTTGGCGTTTGCATCTCCTAATGTAGGTTTCGCTTCTTCCGCTTGTTGCGCAGCAGCTTTGGCAGCTTGCTTTACAATTTTAGCTTCTTCTTCTTTGTGAACAGACATATGAGAAGCAACTACTTTTTTGAATTCTTTATTGAACTCAATAATAACAAATTCTGCTTCTTCTCCTTTTTTCAATTCACTACCGTCTTCTTTCTCCAAATGACGCTTTGGAACAAAAGCACTAATATCTTCGTTGAAGTTAATTACGGCTCCTTTATCCACCATTTCATCAATAGTAGCGGTATGTTTGGTTCCTAAGGCGAATTCATCCTCGTATTTATCCCAAGGATTATCGGTAGTTTGTTTGTGACCAAGACTCAATTTACGTCCTTCCACATCCAATTCAAGAACAACCACCTCTAGTTTATCGCCAATATTGGTAAATTCACTTGGATGCTTAATTTTCTTGGTCCAAGAAAGATCGCTAATGTAAATTAATCCATCAATTCCTTCTTCCAATTCCACAAATACACCAAAGTTGGTAAAATTACGAACAATCCCTTTATGCTTAGAACCTACCGGATATTTAGAAGTAATATCGGTCCATGGGTCTGGAGTCATTTGCTTGATACCAAGCGACATTTTGCGCTCTTCACGATCTAATGTCAATACCACAGCTTCAACTTCGTCGCCAACATTTACAAAATCCTGGGCACTACGTAAGTGTGTTGACCAAGACATTTCGCTTACGTGAATAAGTCCTTCTACACCTTCGGCAACTTCAATAAAGGCTCCGTAGTCTGCAATTACCACTACTTTTCCTTTTACTTTATCACCTACTTTAAGTTCTTGACCAAGAGCTTCCCATGGATGTGGGTTCAATTGTTTAAGACCTAATTGAATACGTGTTTTATCTTCATCAAAATCAAGGATAACTACGTTCAATTTTTGATCAAGCTCTACAATCTCGTTAGGGTGATTGATACGTGACCAAGAAAGATCGGTGATGTGAATTAATCCATCAACACCTCCAAGATCCACAAACACACCATATGAAGTAACATTTTTCACTACTCCTTCTAATACTTGACCTTTTTCAAGCTGACCGATGATTTCTTTTTTCTGCTCTTCGATATCGGCCTCGATAAGCGCTTTATGAGAAACTACAACGTTTTTAAATTCGTGATTGATTTTTACAATCTTGAATTCCATAGTTTTACCTACATATACATCATAATCACGAATAGGCTTCACATCAATTTGAGATCCCGGTAAGAAGGCTTCAATACCAAACACATCCACAATCATTCCTCCTTTGGTTCTACATTTAACAAAACCATTAACCACAGTACCTTCGTCATGGGCTTTGTTTACACGGTCCCAAGCCTTAATGGTACGAGCTTTACGGTGCGAAAGGATTAATTGGCCGGTAGCATCTTCGCGCACATCGATTAATACTTCTACTTTGTCCCCTACTTTCAAATTTGGGTTGTAACGGAATTCGTTTAATGAAATAACGCCTTCACTCTTTGCATTAATGTCAATGATAGCATCACGGTCTGTTAAGTGAACTACTTCACCTACCACAACTTCGTCATCAAGACTGTCAACAAAATTTTCGGCTACTAATTTTTCGAATTCTTTTAACTGTCCTTCATCTACTTGGTCAATACCTTCTTCGTAGTTGTGCCAGTTAAAATCTTTTAGAAATTTTTCAGGATTTGCTTCTTTAGCAGAAATTTCCTGTTTGGGTTGGGTTGCTACTGCTTCTTCAACAACAGCTTCTTCTTTTTTTGCTTTATCAGCCATTTTAATTTAAATGCGCTTTTAATACCGAATATTAGCCACGCTTTGTATTCTATGTTCTTACTGAAAGTAATGCGGCGTTCCCATAGAAGGGTTTTTGTTTTTATCGATTCCTCTTTGCTTTCAACTAATGCCGCCAAAAAGGGTGGCAAAAGTACTGTTTTAGTTTTGATTTTCAAAGAGTTTTCTTTTTTGATACTTTACTTTCATTGCAATGAAAGTTTTATATTTATAAATTAAACAATTTTTTTTATGAAAACAGGTAGATTAGAAGCTTTTAGCGATGGGGTTTTGGCCATCATAATTACTATTATGGTGCTGGAATTGAAAGCTCCGCACGAAGTTTCAATGGAAGCTTTACTCCACGAATGGCCCATTTTTGCCAGTTACCTCTTTAGCTTTATTTACTTAGGAATATATTGGAATAACCACCATCATTTATTTCAAGTAACCGAAAAAGTAAACGGCAAAATTCTTTGGGCAAATTTACACCTGTTATTTTGGCTTTCACTTATACCCTTTACCACTTCGTGGTTGGGCGAAAATCATACAGAAGCTCTCACCGTAGCACTTTATGGCCTAAACCTACTGCTTTGCGCCATTGCCTATTTTATTTTGCAAAATACCATAGTACGCTTTCATGGGGATGATTTCATTCTTAAAAAACACATAGGAAAAGATATGAAGGGAAAAATGTCTATGGTTTTATACATTGTTGGGTTGTCCTTATCATTTATTAATAGCTGGGTTGCCATTGGATTCTATGTACTGGTTGCTATAATTTGGATTGTTCCCGATAAACGCATCGAAAAGAATATTCCCTAAATACTTTATTTTCCCACTTTTTCAGTCAACACTGTTAAATATTGTTAAATAACTACTTTGTTATGCATAGTACTGTAACATTTATTTTTCATTGTCGTCTATATAGTATCAATCATTAATTAAAAAACGAACAATTAAAAAACAAAACAATGAGAACTTTAGACAGAAACACGTTAACAGAAAAACCAAAAACCTCTTTAGGATTTGTGTGGAACAGCAAAAGAAGATTTAGATAATTCTTAAAGTACATTACAATGAATCCATTTTTTAAAGACCATAACATGGTAAAAAGAGAAAGTAACCGTAGGGATATCTATTTAGTAAAACGAATTTGTTTCCAGAGCATAATCACAGGACCTTCCCATTACCCAGAAACACAGCTATTATATTAAATTATAAACTATTTGTTTATGAATCAAAAAAAAATACATCCTTCAAAAATGGGGCTGATTTACGGGGTGGGTTTGGGTACTGTGGTAGTTGGTTTTGGAATAATAAGATATAAAACAGGGATGATTCTTAGGGATGACCATTCGCTAAGTTACGTCTATTGGGTCATTTTTACACTATCTATGTTTTATGCTGTGTTCCAATATAGAAGACTAAATCCTTTATCATTTTCATATAAAGAAACCATGAAAATTGGTGCAATGGCAGGCCTTGCAAGTGGTTTATTATACACCCTTTACATAACCATTTTAAATAATTACTTTGATACGGAGCTTGTATCTAAAATAATTGAAATGCATAAAGAAGCAGGCAACTCCACAAAAGTCATGAAATTGAATACTACTGTAAGGGGGTTAATTTATACCACTGAGTGTATGGTTTTTGGAATCATCAATTCAATAAATAGCACCTTTTTAATGAAGAAGTTACTTTTTAAATCTTCATAATTACCCGCTGTAAATAGCTTCATTTTTTATACCCTTCCGGCAATTCTATCTTTCGCCAATTGCAGCAAAATATGAAACTGGTCTTCTTGATTGGTTTCACTATTATCTATCACAATGGCATCATTTGCAATAGTTAAAGGGGAGTCCTTGCGATTGGCGTCAATGGTATCGCGCTCGGTTACATTTTCCAAAACTTTTTCTAAAGTAATTACGTCTCCTCTCTCTTTTAATTCATGAAAGCGTCTATTTGCACGTACTTCTGCTGATGCCGTCATAAATACTTTTAACTCGGCGTTAGGAAAAACAACCGTGGTAATGTCACGTCCGTCCATCACAACACCTCCCTCCTTGCCCATTTGCTGTTGTTGCTCTACCAATTTTTTTCGAACTTCGGAAACCGTTGCAATAGGGCTTACAAATTCTGAAACTTCCAGTGTTCGTATTTGTTTTTCCACATTTTCACCATTCAAATAGATTTCGGCCTTGCCTTCCTTATTTTTTTTGAATTCCAATTGAATTTCCGATAGTGATTGAATAAGCTTATGTGTCTCAAAATGATTTTCAGAAATAAAGCCTTTCCGAAGGGCAAAAAGTGTTACAGCCCGATACATAGCTCCTGAATCTACATAGATATAACCTAAATAATCTGCCAGTTGCTTAGCAACGGTACTTTTACCTGTAGAAGAATGCCCGTCTATAGCAATGGTAATTTTCCGCATTATTGAAGGTTAATATTGAGCCCAAAAAAGCTGGTGGCTGCTGCCGAGTTGTACTTGGAATAAGCATAACTTAAACGAAGCTTGTTCAACTTAATGGAAAAACCGGCGCTTAGCCCGGCAAAGGAGCGTTGCTCGATGATTCGCAATTCTTCTGCCCGGCGTAAGTTATACCCTAAACGCAGATTAAATCCACTTTCGGGAAACAATTCAATTCCCACAATCATATGCCTGAAAGCATTATCTATAAAAGTAATTTTTTCGGAAGTGGTGTTTCCTTCCAAATCTATTTCATCTCTATTAGGGTTGGCAAAAGCGACATTCCAAGTTTGCATGTTTTCCAGTGTGAAATGCCAGCGAATTGGAATGTTTTGCAAGGTTTGAGAAATCCCTAAAACAACCTCAAAAGGTAATTTTTCGATGGTATTTTCATAGGGCTGTATTTGGGTTCCCAAGTTTCTTGCCACGGCTGTAATGTGCAAATCCCAATCTTCATACACATACATCACGGCGACGTCCAAAGCAACACCCAAAGAGCTGTATTGTTCTAATTTTGAAGAGATAAACTTTACATTTCCACCAATATGAAAATTGGTAAATGCAATGTTTCTAGCATGCCCAAAGGATACGGCTACCTCGCCACCACCAAATGAATCGGTTGGGTTTCCCTGTTCGTCATAACCATCAAACTTTCCGTAGTTAATATAAGTGACACCCATATGAAGCACTTGCGTCCTTCGATCCCATAAATAGGCGTAAGATGCTGTTCCGTAGCTTACATCGCCTAAATAATTGTTGTAATTCAACGAAAGTTGATTATCCATTTCAGGGTTGATGCTTGCCGGATTATACATCGCCTGTGTGGGGTCGTAATCGTAATTGGTTACTACTTTTCCGCCCAAAGCTACTTGCCGCGGTGAAATCCCAAGATTTAAAAATTGATAGGTAGCTTTACCTCCCACTTGAGCAAGGGTAGAAACAACCAGAAAAAGGCATCCTAATAATGTAAATCTTCGAATCATTAACCGAGCAAACGTTCCTTGGGATTTTAACGAGTACAATGATAATTTATTTTCGGCGAGTAAAAAAGGTTTGTGTTACTGCAGTTTGTTAAACTTACAGTTTTTTAGGATTTTTTACTTTTTGCTTAGTAATAGCAACTTCCAACACTTCGCTCATTTCTTTTACATAATGAAAAGTTAACCCTTTAAGATATTCAGCTTTAATTTCTTCAATATCCCTTTTATTGTCCTCGCAAAGAATAATTTCTTTTATACGGGCACGCTTAGCTGCCAATATTTTTTCTTTAATTCCTCCCACGGGTAATACTTTTCCGCGTAAGGTAATTTCCCCTGTCATAGCTAAGCTTTTCTTTACCTTTCGTTGGGTAAATAAGGAAACTAACGAAGTAAGCATCGTAATCCCGGCACTGGGACCATCTTTGGGAGTGGCTCCTTCGGGGACGTGGATATGAATATTATATTTTTCAAAAACATCGGGGTCTATTCCCAAAAGCTCGGCATGGGATTTAATATATTCAAGGGCAATCGTGGCAGATTCTTTCATAACCGTCCCTAAATTTCCGGTCATATTTAAAGCTCCTTTTCCCTTTGAAATCGCCGACTCGATAAACAAAATATCACCGCCAACCCGTGTCCATGCTAGACCCGTGACCACCCCGGCAACATCATTGTTTTCATATTTATCACGTTCCATTTTGGGGGCTCCCAAAACTTCAACAATCATTTCATTGGTAACTACCGTATCATAATCCTCTTCCATGGCAATTTTCATGGCTGCATGGCGCACCATTTTGGCTATTTGTTTTTCCAACGTTCGTACCCCGCTTTCACGGGTATAGCCTTCCACAATTTTTTCTAATTGTGGTTTTTTAATAATTACATGTTTCGTTGAAAGTCCGTGTTCTTTTAATTGCTTCGGAAGTAAATGTCTTTTAGCAATCTCCACTTTTTCTTCAATAGTATATCCCGAAACATCAATGATTTCCATTCTGTCTCGCAAAGCAGGTTGAATGGTGCTTAAACTATTAGAAGTAGCAATAAACATGACTTTGGAAAGGTCGTAGCCTAACTCCAAAAAATTATCGTAAAAAGCACTGTTTTGTTCAGGGTCTAATACTTCTAGCATCGCCGAAGAAGGATCCCCTTGGCTTCCTACCGAAAGCTTGTCGATTTCATCTAAAACAAATACAGGGTTGCTGGTTCCTGCTTTTTTAATACTTTGTACAATTCTGCCGGGCATAGCTCCTATGTAAGTCTTGCGGTGTCCACGAATTTCAGCTTCATCCCGTAACCCACCTAACGACATTCTTACATATTCTCTTCCTAAAGATTCGGCAATAGATTTTCCTAAAGAAGTCTTCCCAACACCAGGAGGTCCATAGAGACAAAGAATGGGCGATTTCATATCATTCCGAAGTTTTAAAACTGCGAGATATTCAATAATACGCTGTTTTACATCGTCCAATCCATAATGGTCTCTGTCTAAAATTTTTCGTGCTCTTTTTAAATCGAATTTATCTTTGCTGTACTCATTCCAGGGTAATTCCAATAGTAAATCCAAATAATTGCGCTGAATGCTGAATTCTGCCACCTGGGGATTCATTCGTTGTAATTTGCTTATTTCCTTATCGAAATGCTTTTTTACCTCTTCATTCCATTTTTTAGTTTTTCCTTTGGCACGCATTTCTTCAATTTCCGCTTCATACGAAGAGCCTCCCAATTCTTCCTGAATGGTTTTCATTTGCTGCTGAAGGAAATACTCCCGCTGTTGTTTTGAAATATCACTCTCTACTTTGGACTGAATGTCCATTCGCAAAGAGAGTTTTTGCAATTCAATATTCAGATACTTCAAAGTTTCCAGAGCGCGTTCCTGAAGATCATTAATTTCTAATAACTTTTGCTTTTCAGTGACAGAAATATTGAGATTGGAACACACAAAATTGATGAGAAACGGGATACTTTCAATATTCTTGATAGCAAAAGCAGCATCCGACGGAATGTTGGGGCTGTCTTTAATAATATCAATAGCCAATTCTTTAATGGAGTCCACCACGGCTACAAAATGTTTATCATCTTTACCAGGCCTGGCTTCAGCTACATCTTTAATGGTGGCCGTTAAATAGGGCTCGGTAGTAACTAATTGTGAAACTTCAAAACGTTTTTTTCCTTGAATAATGACCGTAGTATTACCGTCTGGCATTTTAAGGACTTTCAAAATTCTGGCAACTGTCCCTACGGTGTTAATATCTTCTAAACCGGGGTTTTCTTTCGCTTCGTCTTTTTGAGAAACCACGCCTATTACTTTGCTTCCTTTATTGGTTTCGTTAATTAGTTTAATAGATTTATCCCTCCCCGCGGTAATGGGTATCACCACCCCCGGGAAAAGAACGGTATTTTTTAAAGGCAAAATAGGAAGTGTTTCCGGCAATTCTTCTTTGGCCATGGCATCTTCATCTTCCGGAGTCATTAAAGGAATTAACTCTGCATCTTCTTTTATGTCTTGAAATGACAAACTGTCTATGGTAATCAATTTTGTTTTCGCCATAATAATTTTTAAGACATTCTGTCGCAAATATAGAATAAGCAACGGTCTTGTTTAGTAAATTAGTATCATTCTAAATCGTTAAATAGTGGATATTCACATATTTAATCTAAATTCATTACTCTATATAAGTCAATTGTTATGCCACCTCAAAAAAAAATTATAAAAAGTGTAACAATTGTTTGTTTGCCATATCTCTATACTAAACATTTGTTTTTTTGGCACTAACCGATCAAAAAATAGAAGTATTACTCGCTCTTTGTCAGAAGGGAAATCAATTGGCACAATTAGAAGTGTACAATCGTTACCATAAAGCCATGTACAATACTGCTTTGCGAATTATAAAAAACACCGCCGAAGCAGAAGATGTCATGCAGGAGTCTTTTATATCTGCATTTAGCAAATTAGATACTTTTAAAGGCACTGCCACTTTTGGGTCTTGGTTAAAACGAATTGTTGTTAACAACAGTATTGTACAAGCAAGAAAAAGCCAACGATTTACAGAATTACCCGAATACTTACTCAAAGAGGAAGCCGAAGAAGAGTATGGAATAGACAGTGAAGAATACGCTTCGGTACAGGTTGCAAAATTGCGAAACTGTATGGAAACACTTCACGAAAGTTACCAAAACATTCTCACGCTTCACTTTATTGAAGGCTATGATTATGAAGAGATTTGTGACATCCTTCAAATAAGCTACGCCAACTGTAGAACGTTGATTTCCAGAGCCAAAGAAAGTTTAAGAACCAAATTAACTGTAAGCGTATGAAAAATCAAGACAGCATAGAAAAATTGTTTGAAAAATTTCAGGATTCTTTTGATACTGAAAATACCCCTGTGGGACACCAACAACGTTTTTTGGAAAAATTAAAAGCACAACAGCCTGTAAAAAAGCCAATCTCTTGGTGGAAACCTTTATCTATAGCTGCTTCGGTACTTCTATTATTGGGAGTTGGTTTTTTCGGCTTAATGCCAACGAAAGAAACCGATGGGCTAGCCAGTGTCTCCTCCGAAATGGAAAAAACACAGTCCTTTTTTGTTACAACCATCAATCAAGAAATAGAAACCTTAAAAAGCTTTCAGGATGAAGACACACAGCATCTTGTTCAAGACGCTCTTAAAAGACTTGAGTTACTTCAACAAGATTATGAGAATCTAAAAGTTGATTTGGTAGAAAGTGGTAATGACAAGCGCGTTGTTGCGGCTATGATTGCCAACTTTCAAAACCGAATTGACATTTTAGAGCAGGTTTTCACCACTATGGAAGAAATTAAAACACTTAAAACAAACACCCATGAAACACCTATACAAAATTTCTAATAACACCCAAGGATTAGCTGTTAAGCGATTCCTTCTGCCCTTACAAAAAAATTATATACTGAAGATGAAACTAATTTGCAACGTCATTATCATGGCACTGCTTATACCAACCTTAGCAGTTGCTGCGGAAAATCCAAAATTCAATGGAAAATATACCAAGGAAAAAACCCTTAAAAAAGAGTATTCTGTCAATGCTACTGCAGGACTCATGGTGGATAATAGCTATGGAAACATTGATATTGTTACTTGGACCGAAAACCGTATTGTGATTGAAGTATTAATCCGAACCAATGGAAATGATGAAGATCGTGTTCAGGAAAAATTGAACAACATCGATGTCGATTTCTCCGGAAATGCTTCGCAGGTAACTGCTAAAACTATTTTTAAGGATCGTAAAAATTCATCTTGGAGTTGGTGGGGAAAAAATAATAAAAATGTACACATGGAAATTAATTACACCATAAAAATGCCTATTACCAATAGTGTAGATCTTAATAACGATTATGGAGGAATTACTTTAAATGAATTAAAGGGAAATGCCAAAATAAACTGCGATTATGGCCAAATAAATATTGGCAAACTCATGGCAGAAAACAATTACTTAAATTTTGACTACACCAACAATTCTACCATCAATTATATGAAGAGTGGAAAAATTAATGCCGATTATTCCAGCTTTACCATTGAAAAAGTAGAGTCGCTGGAGTTAAATGCAGATTATACCAATTCTGAAGTAAACGAAGTAGAAACAATTAATTACAACAATGATTATGGTAAGCTTCGCATTGGCAAAGTAGCAAATTTAGTCGGTCGCGGTGATTATATTCCCTTGAAAATACAAACCCTTACTGGAAGCCTAAATGTGAATACCGACTACGGTTCAGTAATGGTAGAAAAGTTGAAGTCTTCGGTAAAAGATGTAACCATCAATTCAGATTACGCCGGAATTAAACTCTATTTTGATAGTGATTCCAATTTCAATTTTCACATCGATTTAACCTATGCCAGTTTAAGTGGCGAAGAAGATTTGGAAATACTAAAATCTTCAAAAGATAATTCCAGTAAAACCTATAGTGGTTACTATGGAAAAAAAGACTCTGGAAACAATATAAATATAAATTCAAACTATGGAGGGGTAACCCTTGAAAAACACTAAAAAACGAAACACGATGAAAACTATTTTAAAAACTATTATTTGCATAACCTTTGTATTTTCAGCAACACAAATCCAAGCCCAATGGGGACAAACCAAAGTGGTGGGTAACGGAAATGTTACTACAAAAACCGTTTCTACCGGTGCCTACGACGAAATTAAACTGGTAGGCTCTATGGATGTACATTTGGTAAGCGGAAACGAAGGAAATATTTCGGTAACTACCGACGACAATTTGCACGAATATGTGGTGATTGAAGTAAAAGGAAATGAACTTATTATTAAAACCGAAAAGAATTACTACTTAAAAACCAAAAATGGAATTCACGTAACCGTTCCATTTCAGGATATTTCAGAAGTGAGCCTAACCGGATCGGGCGATATTGACACCAAAAATGTTATTAAGGCAGCAAACTTTGAAGTTAATTTAACCGGGTCCGGAAATATTAAGCTTATGGTAGATGCTACTACGGTTGAAACAGAAGTAACGGGATCTGGCGATATTACTATGGAAGGCACCACGGAAAATTTAAAAGTTACGGTTACCGGAAGTGGAGACTTTAAGGGTTTCGATTTACAATCTAATACTACAGAAGCAAGAGTGAATGGTTCTGGCGATGCTCAAATTGTTGCCAACAAAAACCTGAATGCAAGAGTAAGTGGCTCTGGAGATATTACCTATAAAGGAAACCCTGAAAGAAGCGATACCAAAACTTCGGGTTCTGGAGATATTTCTTCATTCTAACATTCTTAATAAAGAACTAAAAAGCCCAGCATTTGCGCTGGGCTTTTTTTATTTTAAAAATCTATGTTTTGAGTTATGCAATCCATTACTACACCCCTACCGAGTACATTTTATCGCGCAACTCTTTAATTTTCTTGTCGCCCATATAATCGTCAAAGCTCATGTAACGATCAATAACACCATTAGGAGTTAATTCAATGACTCGTGTCCCAACGGTTTGTGCAAATTCATGATCGTGGGTAGTTAGCATTACAGTGCCTTTAAAATTCATTAACGAATTATTGAATGCCGTAATCGATTCTAAATCCAAATGGTTAGTAGGTTCATCAAGCATGACCACATTGGCGCGCATCATCATCATTCGGCTTAACATACAACGCACTTTTTCACCTCCGGAAAGTACACTACTCTTTTTCAAAGCTTCTTCACCGCTAAAAAGCATCTTTCCTAAAAAGCCGCGAATAAAAACTTCTTCCTTCTCCTCTTCTGTTTTAGCCCATTGGCGTAACCAATCTACCAGATTTATTTCACTTGTAAAGAAAGAGCTATTGTCCAATGGCAAATAACTTTGGTTGGTAGTTACTCCCCATTGAAAACTTCCAGCATCGGGTTTTTGATTGTTGTTGATGATTTCATAAAAGGCAGTAGTTGCTCTTGAATCTCTTGAAAAAACCACCACTTTATCACCTTTTGCCAAATTGATATCAATATTCTGAAACAACACCTCCCCATCAATACTGGCGGCAAGATTTTCGATATTCAAAATTTGGTCTCCCGCTTCTCGTTCTCTTTCAAAAATAATGGCAGGATAACGGCGGCTGGAAGGCTTAATATCGGCTACATTTAGCTTTTCAATCATTTTCTTTCTACTGGTGGCTTGCTTAGATTTAGCCACGTTGGCAGAAAACCTTCTAATAAACTCTTCCAACTCTTTTTTCTTCTCTTCGGCTTTCTTGTTTTGTTGTGCACGTTGACGGGCTGCCAATTGGCTACTTTCATACCAAAAAGTATAGTTTCCGCTATAATGATTTATTTTTCCGAAGTCAATATCGCTAATGTGTGTACATACGGCATCTAGAAAGTGACGATCGT
>JAGQZA010000034.1 GCA_020435805.1 Flavobacteriaceae bacterium | reverse complement strand
AGCGATTATTTCCAGATGGATATTGACACGTTACAATCAAAAACACGTAAAAGACACATTGTACAAGCAAGGCAGCTGGCTATGTTCTTTGCTAAAAAATTTACCAAAGCCTCCTTGGCTTCCATTGGTTCTCAAATAGGTCAAAGGGATCACGCTACGGTTTTGCACGCCTGTAAAACGGTAGATAATCTGTCGAGTACAGACAAGCAATTCAAAAAATACGTGGACGACCTCAACAAAAAATTAACCTTATAATTTATCCCGCTTCGTGCGGGATTTTTTATTTTTCAGTTATGAAAACTAAAATTCTTATGGTTTGTCTCGGTAATATATGCCGTTCCCCATTAGCCGAAGGTATTTTGAAATCGAAAGTTAACACCTCCAAAGTGTTGGTTGAATCTGCAGGCACGGGTGGTTGGCATGTGGGTGAATTACCCGATAGCCGAAGTATTGACATTGCTAAAAAGCACGGTATTGATATTACAGACCAACGTGGCAGAAAATTTTCCCCCTACGATTTTGAAAATTATGATTTTATTTATGTGATGGATAATTCCAATTACCAAGATGTTATTAAATTGGCTAACACTCACGAAGAAATAGAAAAAGTAAAACTAATTCTGGATGAAATTTTTCCTAATGAAAATGTAGATGTCCCCGACCCTTATTATGGTGGGAGTCAAGGTTTTGAAAATGTCTTCCAAATGCTGGACGAAGCCTGCGAAAAAATTGCGGAAAGACTTCAGTTGGGTAATTAACGGCTATTTATTACCTTTAAGAAAAAAAGTTATGAAAAAAATAATCCCCATACTTGCGCTGTTTAGCTTCTCCTCTTTTACTTTTTCTCAAAGTGTCACGCTAGATCTTTTTGCTTCGGGATTTAGCAGTTCGGTAGATATTCAAAATGCAGGAGACGACAGACTTTTTGTGGTAGAACAAAGAGGCGTAATAAAAATTTTAAACGCCGATGGTAGTACCAACGCTACTCCTTTTTTAGATATTCAATCCATAGTAGATTTTGGAGGTGAGCGTGGACTTCTTGGGTTAGCTTTTCATCCAGATTATGCCAATAATGGGTATTTTTATGTACACTATTCAGACAATTCGGGAGATACACAAATTTCAAGATTTTCTGTAGATAGCGGTAATCCTGATATTGCTGATTCAAGTTCCGAATTACAGTATTTAAATGTAATACAACCCTTCGGAAACCACAATGGTGGCAGTATAGCCTTTGGCCCCGATGGGTATTTATACATTGCCTTGGGTGACGGAGGCAGTGGTGGAGACCCAAATAACTATGCCCAAAATACAGAGTTACTTCTCGGAAAATTATTGCGTATTGATGTTGACACTCCCGGAGGAAGTACTAACTATAGTATCCCGCCGGATAATCCATTTTTTGGAGAGCCGGTAAATGCTGAAGAAATCTGGTCTATTGGTTTAAGGAATCCTTTTCGTTTTTCATTCGATTTTACCGACAATAAAATATGGATTGGCGATGTAGGGCAAAATGGAAGAGAAGAGGTAAATAGTGCCGATGTTACTGAAGCAGCTGTAAATTATGGCTGGAGATGTTATGAAGGTAACAATCCCTATAATACGTCCAATTGTTTACCGTCAAGCGAATATAGGTTTCCCGTGTATGATTATCCTTGGAACGGAGGAGGCTCTGTGATTGGCGGAAGAGTCTATCGCGGTGCTACCTATTTGGATTTGCAAGGGGTGTATATTTTTGGGGATATTGATGGAATGTTGGGCACCCTGGATGCATCCTATAACTTCATTAACCAATCTGCCGGAAACCCCAACGGAACTTGGGTAGCTTTTGGGGCCGACAACAGTGGCGAAATGTATGCCGTGAGCCTGGGAGGAAACGTGTATAAAATTATTGGAGGGCAAATAGCTTCTATAGAAGATTTTAATACAGATAGTTTTACTCTATTCCCAAATCCCGCTAAAACCCAAATTACCATTCAATCTGAAACCGAAATCTTGCAACAGATTTCTATTTTTGATATCAATGGAAGACTGGTACATTCAGAAAAAAAAGTTTCAGGAAATTCAAAAACAATGGATATTTCAAGTTTTTCAACCGGATTATATCTAGTGAAAATCACTTCGGAAAATGGAATTGGCTCTTATAAAAAGTTCATTATAAACTAATTGCTTTGACACTTCCAATAGGAAATCTTTATCTCATTCCCTGTACTTTGGGAGATACCCCACCCTTGGAGGTACTACCGCTTTCGGTAAAAAAGGCCATTGAAAGTATTGATTGTTATATTGTTGAAAACGAAAAAAGTGCCCGGCGGTTTATTAAAAGCATCGTTCCCAATAAATCGCAACCCAATTTGAACATTGAGACCATCAATAAATTTACCGATGAAAATGAAATTCCCAATCTGCTCCAGCCTTGCCTTCGTGGAGAACATGTAGGTGTATTAAGCGAAGCGGGCTGTCCCGGTATTGCCGACCCGGGTGCTGCAGTCGTGGCACAAGCACACCTAAAAGGAATTAGAGTAATCCCATTGGTTGGCCCTTCTTCTCTACTTTTGGCACTAATGGCAAGTGGATTTAATGGTCAAAACTTTGCCTTTAATGGGTATTTACCCATTGACAAACAAGAACGCAAAAAGGAATTGAAACGGCTCGAAAAACTTTCGGAAGAACACAATCAATCGCAATTGTTTATTGAAACTCCTTATCGTAACAACCAGCTTTTAGAAAGTTTGCTCTTGGTATTACACCCGCAAACACAACTTTGCATTGCGTGCGATATTACACTGCCCTCCGAATATGTTCTTACTCAAAGTGTGGAAGCATGGAAAAAAACAAAGGTGGATCTTCACAAAAGACCCACCCTTTTTATCATTCAAAAATAAGGGATATTACATAACCCTTACTAGCTTTTGCGGTTTTATAAAAGAGGTGTTATACCCCGAGAACTTTTTCAAATAGTAACGGATGGAAGTCCCAAAACCATCGGTAAACCCTTCAACACCACCGCTCCTTAAATACTTTTTTACATTTCCGGCGCCGGCTAAATGCGCTGCAGCTAAAATTCCGGATTCTGTAACTTTTACACCATCAATATAGGTACCCACATACCGCTTGATATCTCTACGCAAAATCCATTTATTTCGTGCAGTATATGCATCAAAAGCTTCCTCTTGTAAACGGGTATCATTTAGGAAATTATCTGAGTTTTTTATACCTATCATATGCAAAGTTCCCTTTCCAAATTGATATTTCCCTAAATATCCAAAAGTGTTCACAGTAGTATAATTACCTCTAGATTCTTTAAAAGCAATAGCTTCTTTGAAACCCACATAGGTTTTACCTAAAAATAATTGGTATTGAGGGGTTGTTTTGAGACTGCTTACCTCGTGCTCATTTGGAACATGATAACAAAAAACCTCATCATCCTCAATTAAGTAGTGCGACAAATCTGCTTCTTTAAAAGAAGAAAAAGCAAACGTACTAAGTATAACTATAAAACCTACTAATACTATACGCATTACTATTTGTTTCATATTTTATGATTTCGAAGGATTCAAAAAAACACCCTTTCAATTTCAGCGTGCAAAAGTACAACTTTTTTTACAAATTTGATTATCAGGCTGTTAAAAAGTGTTAAATCACTTCCGAAAACGTTTGAAATCATATAATACTGATTATCAAGAACTAAAGATATTTTAGAAAAACGATTCTTTTACAAGGATATTTTGAAGAAATCAACAAAGTTGTAAACAGTTATCTTTGAACCCCATTTTGTGAAATCCAACGCACGTATTCCGCTTTATTGGCGTTATGTTGGGCCAAAGTTTTGGCAAATTTATGGTATCCAAAGTTTGTCACATCTGCCACAAAATAGAAGTAATGATGAGACTCCGGATTTAAAACCGCATCTATCGCAGAGATATCGGGCATGGCAATAGGCCCCGGAGGAACCCCTGTATATTTATAGGTATTAAAGGGAGAGTCTATTTCCAAATCGGCATACAACACTCGCTTTATTGTTTGATCAAAGTCCTTTTCAACTTTCTTTTTTGCATAAATAACCGTAGGATCTGCCTGTAACAACATACCGGCTTTTAATCTATTTAAGTAAACACCTGCTACACGAGGTCTTTCATCCACTTTTGCAGTTTCCTTTTGCACAATAGCCGCCAATGCCATCACTTGATCTCTGGAAAGCCCTACGCTTTGTGCCTTGGTATTTCGTTCATGGGTCCAAAAAGCATTGTACTCTTTCAACATTCGATCTCGAAACTGTAAAGCAGAAGTATTCCAATAGACTTCATAGGTATTGGGAATAAACATCCCCAAAGCATTTTCTTCCGTAAATCCTGCATTTTGGAGAAATTCTGAATCTTTGAAAGCATTTAAAAAAGTAATGCTATCGGGTTCCATCTGGTTGGCAAGATGTCCAGCCAAGTTTTCCAATCGTTCTTGATTGTTGAACTTTACCAGTATAGGAATATTGGTGCTTCGTATGGTATTGATAATATCATTATTATTCATTCCTTGCTTAATAATGTAATGTCCCGCTTTAATATTTGCCGGGTATCCTTTTCTTTTAGCTACAGCAATAAACGAATCGATATTATCCACCAACGGCTCAATTTGCTCCAAAACATCATTAAAATTGGCTCCCGTAGCTATATACACATGAGCCTCGCCATTATTAAACGCTGTATTTTTAACAAATATGTTGGTATAAACATAATATGCGAAGCCTCCCATAAGGACTAAACCTACCAATAATGTGGCAACAACTACCTTTTTTAAATTACTACTCATGGATGAACTGAAATATAAATTCGTTTTTAAAAATTCCTTCGGAAAAGATCCAATCTCTCTTTTCGCCTACTTTTTGAAAGCCTAATTTTTCAAACAACTCAATACTTTTTGTATTGTCTGAAGTGATATTCGCAAAAATTTGGTGCAAATTTAAATGGGTAAATCCGTAATTACAGGTAAGTGTAATGGCTTCGGAAGCATAGCCTTTTCCTCTATCTTTTTCTGAAGCAATCACAATACCCAAACCTGCTCTTCGGTGTTTGGGTTCAAAATCGAATATATCGATAAAGCCAACAATTTTTTCATCAACACAAATAGCCAAACGCAATTGTTTTACCTCGTAAATATCCCGATGTGCATTCTCAAGATAAGATTTTAAAACAAATTTGGAATACGGAGTCGTGGTATTACTCACTTCCCAAATGGATTCATCATTCTCCAATTGGTACAGAAACTCTAAATCGGATGGCTCCAAAGCACGCAAATACACTTGTTCTCCTTTTAATGTCATGGCCAAACTCCTTTAAAAACTTGTACTGCGGGACCCGTTAATGTCACCTTTTGATACGAATTTCCTTTTTTTTGAAAGCTTACTTCCAATGTCCCTCCGGGCGTTTCTAAAACAACAGCGTTGCTTTTTGTTTTTCCTATTTCGAACATGGCAATAGCTACTGCAGTAACTCCGGTTCCGCAGGAAAGGGTTTCATCTTCAACTCCACGTTCATAAGTTCTTACTTTGAAGGTATTCTCTGAAACTTGTTCCACAAAATTAATATTGGCGCCTGCGCTTCCATACACTGCATTCCGAAGTCTTCTTCCTTCTGAAAAAACATCAAATTTATCAATCCCCGAAACTAATTGCACATGGTGGGGCGATCCTGTATTTAAAAAGACATGGGTCTCAAAAACTGAAACACTGTCAACATCGTTCATCCCTAAAGAAATTTTGTCATCAGTAAGAGAGGCATGATGCATCCCATCCACCGCTTCAAATTTGGCTTCTCCGTCAATCATCCCAAGAAATTTCGCAAAGTGCGTAATACAGCGTCCGCCATTGCCACACATACTGCTCAAGTTACCATCGCTGTTGTAATAAACCATAGTAAAATCTAAATCTGGATGGTTTTCAATAAGGATAAGTCCGTCTGCCCCTATACCAAATTTTCGGTCACACATGGCAGCCACAAGTTTGGTATCTTTTTTGAAAAAAGTGTTTAAACGATTGTCGATTAACACAAAATCGTTTCCGGTTCCTTGATATTTATAAAATTCGAGTGGCATAGAAACAAAGGTATAAAAACCGATGGCGAAAAAGCGCCAAATAATAGTGTTAAATGCACGTTAATTAAGAAATATGTTAACAATACAATTGTCCATTAAAAGTTAATTTTATAATGTTAAATTAAATAATATCTATTATGAACCAAACAGCACGTTTATTCTTAGTAGCCATAGTAGCGGGAGCTACTACACTAAGCGGATATAAAGTATTCGTTGAAAAAAATGAAAAAATGACAGTGACTACTGTCGCCGAAACTCCCAGTTTCATTCCAACAAATTTTACTACAAATACTGCACTCAACGCAGGAATTGATTTTACGGAAGCCGCAGATAAAACGGTGCACGCCGTAGTCCACGTGAAAAACACTACCATAAGCAGGCAACCTGTGAATATGCACGATTACTTTTTTGGAGGCGGAAGCCCACGTGAAATGGTAGGTACCGGCAGTGGCGTTATTATTAGTCCTGATGGGTATATTATTACCAACAATCATGTGATTGATAATGCTACTCAGCTGGAAGTTACCTTAAATAATAATAAAACCTACGAAGCAAAATTAATTGGCACCGATCCCAAAACCGATATTGCCCTCATAAAAATTGATACCGATGAAGCATTACCTTTTGTTCCCTTTGCCGATTCTAACAATGTGAAAATAGGCGAATGGGTGTTGGCAGTTGGAAATCCATTCAATCTAACTTCAACTGTTACAGCCGGAATTGTAAGTGCCAAAGCTCGCGATTTAAATGAATTTGACAGCAATCCGCAGTCGTTTATCCAGACCGATGCCGCTGTAAACCGTGGTAATAGCGGTGGTGCCTTAGTAAATACCGATGGACAACTTATTGGTATTAATACGGCTATAACCAGTGAAACGGGATCGTATGTGGGATATTCGTTTGCCGTTCCTTCCAATACCGCTCGTAAAGTGGTGGAAGATATTATGGAATATGGTAACGTACAACGTGGTATTTTAGGAATTCAAGGAGGAAGTTTAGATTCAAAAAGAGCGGCGGCGCTGGGTGTTTCAGAAACGGAAGGCGTTTATGTAGCCGGCATTGAAAAAGGTAGCGGTGCCGATAAAGGAGGAATTAAAGAAGGGGATATTATAAAGGATATTGACGGGCATAAGATTGCTAAATTTTCAGATTTAGCCGGGTATTTAGGTTCCAAACGCCCTAATGACGTGGTGGATGTCACGGTGCTAAGAGGGGGTAAAAACAAAATTATCCCTGTGACTTTGGTAAAGTTGGAAGTGTATGAAATTGATGACTTAGCACTGGAGGTTAAAAATGCCACCGAAGCAGAACTACAGTTGCGAGGTATTAAAAATGGCGTGAAAGTGAACAGAGCCCTCACCAATGATATGTCTCGCTATGGTCTGGAGGGAATCATTATCACAAAAATTAATGATGAAGAAGTAAAAGATATAGATGATGTGAAAAAAATTATGAATCGAAGAAATTATAACGAACCTATTAAAATGACTTTTGTGAACGAAAGAGGCGAAACAAACTCCTTTATTTTCCGTTAAAAATCGATTTCCTTTTATTGTAAAGAGCCTGTGTGAAATTCATTCCAACAGGCTTTTTTATTTTCTGAAATATCTTTTCCGAAAACGTTTTAGTTATGTACTTTTGCAAAAATTTTCGAACCCCTTAAAAATTTACCTCTATGAGTTTTGATGAAGTGTATGAAAAAGAACTTTCTTTTCAAACTGACCGCCGCAAAGCCTGTGTTCAATTTATTAATATCGTAAGCGATTTATGGTACGATAAATCTATTGAATTGGTCCTTTTCAGAAACCAGTTAATAGACAGAAATGTTTCTGAAATTTTGAATTTGCATGAATATGCTGGCGAATTTGTTCAAAAACCTATTTCTATATTCGACAGTGTAGAAATTGCTGAAGCCATCAAAACCTTAGACTTACCTCCTGCTAAGTTGGATATTGGAAAATTAACTTATGAGTTCCACCTGGAAGATAACCAATATCAAGATGCCATTGCTTTTGTAAGTGATAAATTAAAAGGTGCCAAGCAGCAAAAAAATATTGTTCCTAAAGATGTAATTCTCTACGGTTTTGGTCGTATTGGTCGCTTATTGGCTCGTGAACTCATGACGCGTACGGGGCAAGGAAATCAAATGCGTTTGCGTGCCGTAGTAACCCGAGACAAACAAGATTTAACTATCTTAGAAAAAAGAGCTTCGTTATTACAGTACGATTCGGTGCATGGAGATTTCCCCGGAACTGTAAGAGCCGATATTGAAAACAATGCATTGATTATTAACGGTACTACGGTACATATGATTTCGGCCAATGCTCCGGAAGATATTGATTACACAAAATATGGTATTGAAGATGCCTTGTTAATTGATAACACAGGTGCTTTTAGAGATGATGTAGCATTGGGAAGACACTTAAAAAGTAAAGGAGTTTCCAAAGTGTTGTTTACAGCTCCCGGAAAAAACATCCCAAATATTGTTCACGGAGTGAATCATTTGGATTACGATCCAAAAAAAGTGGATATTTTTTCTGCAGCGTCTTGTACCACCAACGCCATAACCCCCATTTTAAAGGCTGTGGAAGATAGTTTTGGGGTAGTAAAAGGACATTTGGAAACCATTCACGCCTATACCAACGACCAGAATTTGGTAGATAATATGCATAGTAAATACCGTCGCGGGAGAGCTGCTGCTTTAAATATGGTCATCACCGAAACCGGTGCCGGAAGTGCTGTAAGCAAAGCATTGCCCTCGTTTGCAGGAAAGTTAACCTCCAATGCCATTCGTGTTCCTGTACCTAATGGGTCATTAGCGATTTTAAATTTAGAATTGGAGACACCTACTTCAAAAGATGGAATTAATGCAGCTATGAAAAAATATGCGCTGGAAGGTGACTTGGTAGAGCAAATAAAATACTCTTTAAATAATGAGTTAGTTTCTAGTGATATTATTGGCTCTTCTGCTCCCTCAATTTATGATAGTAATGCTACCATAGTTACACCCGATGGCAAAAATGTGGTCTTATATGTTTGGTACGATAACGAATATGGATATAGCCACCAGGTAATACGATTGGCAAAATATATAGCTGAAGTTAGAAGATTTACCTATTATTAATGTCATTCCGCAAGAAGTAAGGATTCTTTTAAAAACTAAACCCCATTCGATTGAGTGGGGTTCTTTTTTATTCACTTATTTCTTTTAATTTTTGCAACGCCTTTGGATAAGTCTCTGAAAAGTAATCTTCATGTCCTTCAATAGTGTCCATTTCTACAATAACCTTAGTCACCCCATAAGTCTCTTCTAACAAATAATTTTCCAGGCATCCGGCCCAAGGCTCAACATCAGGACCTTCCAGAATTTCATTATTTCCTTGAAACATTCCTATATGCTTAATTGATACAAATTGATTAGGAATATTTTTTACAATTTCTGAAATCATTCCTCCCTTTTCCCCTTTTTCATTTTCACCCACAAAATACATTTGTGAGCCTTCTTTCCAAGTACCTTCATAGGTAGAGGTTGGGTTAAATACAGTTGTCCATGCTTCATAGGTTTTTTTATCTGAAATTCCTAGCATGGCATCGTACACTTTTGCAACGGGAGCATCAATGGGCTGTTCAAATTGTATTTTTTTCATGTTTTATATTGTCTAGTGTATGATTTCGTTGCGTGTTTAAGCACAAAAGTTAGTAAATAAATCACAGATAGAAAGTCCGCGAGGACTTTCGTAAGTATGCTATAACTAGCAATGAATTATACACATTGTTAGCAAACGTATTTATTGCTTTTCAAAACATTGCTGTCCAACTGCACCACCTCCAAATTCTAGGACAATATTTCTTTCATAATAAATATATAGGCAACCATCATTAAATTCAGATTGTTCTTCTTTAGTCAAGTCATTTTTAAAGAATTTATATGAATATTTTCCCATTCCACTTCTTGCAAATCCAACTGTTGATATTTCTCCATTTTCTATCGAACAGCATTTGGCCTTATCAAGCAATTTTTTGATATCTGATAATGTATTTTTATTCCATCCGAGATTATTGATTTGTTCCAATAAAACTTCTGAATTAAGTGGTAAATTCCATTCTTGAAAATCCAATTCAATTCCTCCATTCTTGTTTTTCCGATTAGAGTGTATTCGTAAATCTACACTTTCATTAGTACTTAAAACAATATCTTTCGGATTAAATTCGATAAATACAGAAAGGCTGTCTGGAACTAATTCAGAATATTCTTTGATGAGAGTTTTAATATTATTCTCGTTGGTTTTTAAATTATTAATTTGCTCTATCTTACTGCTTTTATTCATTGAAAGTATCATCAATAAAAACTCCTTTTCTTGATTGTTTCCTTCATTATAAGCCTTTGTAAATTCCTTGACTTTAGCTGGATGTACCTTCTTTATTACAACATTGAATAATGAATCTTTATTAATATTCTGATTAAATTTAGGTTCATCTTTTATAATTTTTTTCTTTTTTGGAATTGAGTCTAAATTTTCTCCCGTTTCTGCGAAAAGAAAATCTCCAACCAAAACTGACTTTTCTAATTCTTTTTCAGAATCTGTTTTTCTTTGAGTGTTTTTTTGAGCTGAACAGCCTAAAATCAAAAAGCTAATAAATATGTAGAAAATGTGTTTCGTCATATGTTTGCTAACTCTTGGGTAATTAATACTAAATTCAACCTATTCTGAAATTTATTTCCTAAATGTGGCTAACCATTTCATAAAACCTTAAAATTCTCTTACAACCCCCATCCCTCTCGGTATTCGCCTTTTACCCAAGCATTGGCTTCTTCCCAATTGGTAACTTTCATATTTTCGCCATCCCATAGAATATTTCTTCGTCCAGGGTAGTTAAAAGGATCCCAATCGCCCACTTTTTTTCCTTCTTTCAAGGTTTTGTATTGGTAAGC
Organism: Flavobacteriaceae bacterium; assembly: GCA_020435805.1. Classification (GTDB taxonomy): domain Bacteria; phylum Bacteroidota; class Bacteroidia; order Flavobacteriales; family Flavobacteriaceae; genus Halomarinibacterium. The sequence continues at coordinate 4,416 of JAGQZA010000034.1, read as the reverse complement.
TTTAATAGCTAAGTTCCCCATTAATACTGCTTCAGTCAAAGGGCCACCGTAAGAAAACGGTGAAGAGGTTTGTCCTTTTCCGCTTAAAATGGCTTCTACCCATTCGCCTTGGTGTGTGGTTGTAACACGTGGGAGGGTTTTGACAGGAGGCATAAAGCGAGTCATCATTTCGCTGGGTAAGAGTCGTGGGTTACCAGAGTAAGTGTCGGTTACCATAATACCATTACTCCCATGGAAAATACTTCCACCACCGTTTCCGCCGGGTATTTCGCCATCGGCTAATTCTTCAGGCAAATCGGGCATAATGCCGCCGTCGTACCAGTTCAAAGAAAGGTCACCATGGGTTTCGTTTTTAAATTTCAATCGCACTACAGAAGAAGGCGGGCATGCTTCACTATAATCGGCTTCTACAAAATCCCCAGACCAAATGGTAGTACAACTGGCTTCGGCTTCGTAAGGAAATCCTAATTGCAAAGCTTTAAAAGGGGTTTCCATGATATGACAGCCCATATCGCCCATAGCTCCTGTTCCGAAGTCCCAGAAACCACGCCATTTAAAGGGAAGGTAATTTTCGTTAAAGGGACGCATTTTAGCAGGACCCAGCCATAAATCCCAATCTAAGGTGGCGGGTATAGGTTGCCCTTCGGTAATATGTTTAAATCCTTGTGGCCAAACAGGGCGATTGGTCCAGCAATCTACACGATGTACTTTTCCTATAATTCCTGCATTAATCCATTCCTGAGCGATTCGGATACCATCACTGGAAGCTCCTTGATTTCCCATTTGGGTAACAATACCCTTTTCCGCAGCAATGGCTGCCATTAAACGGGCTTCATAAATAGTATGTGTGAGGGGTTTTTCGACATATGCATGTTTACCAGCCTTCATAAACGGAATAGCAATAGGCGCATGGGTGTGATCTGGCGTTGCTACCGTAAAAGCATCAATATCGTTAATATGATTGTCAAATAATTTCCGAAAGTCCCTATATTTTTTCGCCATTGGGTGAGCATTGAAACTATTAGCCGCACGCACATCATCCACATCGCACATAGCCACAAATTTTACTTTTCCGGTTTCAAACAATTCATTAACCACTCCTCCACCACGACCCCCTACTCCAATAGCACCTACGTATAAAGTATCACTGGGGGGAATATGATTTTTACCCAATACAAAGCTGGGAACAATAGTAAAAGCAGCACCTGCTGCCGCCGATTTTTTAATGAAGGTACGTCTTTTCATAAAAGAATGGGTGTTATTTATACTGATAAAGATAGTAAAACATTTCGAAGAAAGTTTCTATCTTTCGATTATGAAAATACTACAAGCCACCCTGGAAAATTTTGAAGCAATAGTCCCTTTATTTGATGGATATAGAGTATTTTATAAACAACCTTCCGATTTAGAAAAAGCAAAGGCCTTTTTAAAAGAACGTCTTCAGAAAAAAGATTCAATTATTTTTATGGCTTTTGAAGGAACTATAGCACTGGGTTTTACTCAATTATATCCTAGTTTTTCTTCTGTATCTATACAACGTACCTATATATTAAACGATTTATTTGTATTACAAAAAGCGCGAGGAAAAGGGATTGGCAAAGCACTCATGGAACGGGCGAAAGAATTCGCGATTTCTGAAAATGCAAATGGCATTACCTTAGAAACCCATATAACCAATCCAGCTCAAAAATTATACGAACGTTTGGGCTGGATAAAGGATACTGAAGTTTTTCATTATACTTGGAAAATTTAAAATCTATGAACCTAATAATTCGCCATTGGAGCTAGGAATTTTTAAGTCGGTAGCGGTAAATACATAATGGTTTTTAGCCTCACTATCATCTGTATGTTTTGAAGATATCTCCCAGCTTGACCAAAGTTTGGTTTGGCCTCCTTCTATAGGGAACTTATTTAATTCCATCTGGATTGCACTTACTGGTTGGGAAAACGCTTTTGTTACAGTAGCACTTGCCCCAACACTTATTCCAAAACCCAATATTGTAACCCCTAAGCCTCCACCGCCACCCTGTGTGCCAGAAATAATATCAATCCCTGGAGGAGCAGAGAAGTTTTCGGTATCAAAAAAGAGAAGTATGTAAACAAAATCTGTATTTCCAATATGTTTAGTTGAAATAAATCTAGTTCTAGAAAAAGGAATTTCTGGGGCATCTTGAGGTAACATGACTTTGTTAGCATCATAAGCAACTGTTCTAATAGTTAAGGGACCGTTTTTACCAATACAGTTATTTTTTAGGTAAAACCCATCTTCAAATGTTTTAGACATAATTTTGTTCTTTTTAAATTTCTTACAATTTACACCTTACTTAAAAACGACCATATAGGTGTTAATACGTAGATTTAAATAAGTCTATTTAGAGAAATAAATTAATTCATTTTTAAACAGCCTTATCCTTTTAGAAAATTGATTTTATGTATTTTTGAAAAATTAAAACCATACTGTCATGGATCATTTAACAAAACTGGAAGAACTACTTGACCAATCCAATACCGATATCAAAAATGGGCTATACGATGAAGCCACCAACAAACTGGAAAAAATCATTAGCATTGACCCTAATTTCGGAAAAGCCTACAACCACATGGGTTATTTATACGAAGTGAAATTCAAAGATTATGAGAAAGGGGAAACCTTGTATAAGTTATGTTTGGAAAAATCTCCTTTGTATCCTAGTGTTTATTACAACTATTCCATTTTACTTTCTACCCTTGGCAAATGGGACGAGTTGAAAGAATTGCTTGATCAGGCTATGAATGTTCCAGGTATTACTAAATCAACCATTTATAATGAATACGCTATTATGTACGAACAAATGGGAGAATTAGACAAAGCCATTGAGCACTACCGACAAGCAGGATTAAACACATTGGACAAAGCCACCTTGGACCGTGCAAAAACTTCTATTGAACGTTGCAAATCCAAAAAGGAATTATTCTAACGAATGCGTATTGACATTATTACGGTTTTACCCGAATTATTACAAAGTCCTTTTGAAGCATCTATTTTAAAAAGAGCTATTGAAAAAGAACTTGTAGCCATTCATTTCCATAATCTTCGTGACTATACTTCCAATAAATACAAACAAGTGGATGATTACCAGTTTGGAGGAGGTGCCGGGATGGTCATGATGATTGAGCCCATTGATAAATGCATTTCTTCTTTAAAAGCGGAAAGAGCCTACGATGAAATTATCTATATGACTCCCGACGGAGAAACACTCACCCAAACTACCGCTAACGAACTGTCCTTAAAAGGAAATTTGATTATTCTATGTGGGCACTACAAAGGGGTGGACCAACGGGTAAGGGATCATTTTATTACCCGTGAAATTTCGGTGGGGGATTATGTACTTAGTGGAGGTGAATTGGCTGCCGCTATTTTGTGTGATGCCGTAATACGTCTTATCCCCGGGGTATTAAGTAATGAAACCAGTGCCTTGACCGATTCGTTTCAGGACAATTTATTGGCACCTCCTATTTACACCCGCCCTGCCGAATACAAAGGCTGGAAAGTACCGGAGATATTGTTAAGTGGTAATACTCCCAAAATTGACGTTTGGCGTGAAGCAGAATCTCTCAAAAGAACTTCGGAAAAAAGGCCCGATTTACTCGATAAATAATCTTTATTATCTGGTTGTTTTAAACTATCAAAAGCCCTTTTAAAAGAGGGCTTAAAGCAGTAATTTTAACTATTGAAATGAAGTTGAATTTTAAAATTATTGACATTATGAGTGCCTTAAATAAAATAGGATTAGATACCAAAAAAAGCGAAAAACTTTCAGAATTATTAAGCGATTTGTTATCAAATTATACCGTTTTCTATCAAAACGTACGAGGGTATCACTGGAATGTGAAAGGGGAAAAGTTTTTTGAATTACATCTTAAATTTGAAGAACTCTACAACAACCTTTTCCTGAAAATAGATGAAATTGCCGAGCGTATCCTTACCTTAGGATATACCCCCAACCATAGAGCTTCAGAATATTTAAAGACTTCCACTATTAAGGAAACCAAGGAGGTAAATGATGGTTTTAAAGCTGTGGATACTATTTTAAACTCTTTTCAAGAATTATTGTTAAGGCAACGTGTTATTTTGGATTTATCTGCCGAAATAAGTGACGAAGGGACAAATTCCCTAATGAGCGATTATATTAGAGAACAGGAAAAACTGGTGTGGATGTATTCAGCTTTTTTAAATAAATAAAAAGTTGCAGGAAGTATAAAATTGTGTATTTTTGCACCCACTTAATCCAACCTCTGGCGAAGTACGTGAATGTTGTTTTAATTTTTAACTTGTTGAATCTATTATCATGGAATCGTTAATTAAATTTGTTCAAGACGAAAAAAAAAAAAAAAAAGAATTCCCTGCTTTTTCTGCAGGAGACACCATAACAGTGT
>JAGQZA010000033.1:9881-15475 GCA_020435805.1 Flavobacteriaceae bacterium | reverse complement strand
CCATGCTGGGGTCTGTTATTGCAGCACACTTATTTAGAAAAGTTCCCTCTGGGAATGAGGGTTATCTCACAAAAATGCGATCCAAAGTAGTAAGTCGGGAGCATTTAAATGAATTAGGAAGGGATTTAAACCTTATACAACTGGTAAAAACCTCTGTATCTACACAGCATTTTGGCGAAAACATCCACGGGAATGTTTTTGAAGCATTGGTAGGCGCCATCTATTTGGATAAAGGATTTAACGCCGTTGAAAAATTTATTCATAAAAGAGTAATTCGGCCTTATGTTGATATTGAAAAGCTGGAAGGCAAGGTAATTAGTTACAAAAGCCTTTTTATTGAATGGTGCCAAAAAAACAAAAAAAGCTTCAAGTTTAATGTGTACGAAGATAATGGCAACGACCCCTTGAAACACTTTGCAGTGAAACTTCAATTAGAGCAAGATACGGTTGCAAAGGCGAGAGGCACTTCAAAGAAAAAAGCCGAAGAAAGAGCCGCAAAAAGAGCTTTTTATAAACTTCAAAAGCAAATGCAATTTCAAACAGAGTAACGGAAGCTTCTGTTAAATCCCCAACGTTTTCGGTTATGTTTTGCTTAATTTTAAGTAAAGGATGATTTGATGAACAAAACAATTCCTATTTTTATTTTAAAATTAGCAGTATGACGCATTATAAATTGCAACTGGATGACGATGCTGGTGAGGATTATGTGCTTATTGCCATTCATTGCAGCGAAGAGCCCTATAAAATGGCTTTTATGCTGAACAAACACCTTACCATGCAATTACAAAGAAGAAAGACTGATTTACAGCTTAGTACAAAAGAGTATGACGCTTCCTTCTCCATTTTTGAATTTGAAAACGAGCAACAATACATTCAATTTTATTTGTTTGAAAATAAATGCACTTTGAGTATAGAAAAATCCTATGCTGTTGGAGGTTTGTTTGAAAAAGAAGTTTCTGAAAAAACAACCGTTGCCCATGTACTCCCAGAATTTAAAAAAGTAGATTATTTCCTAAAAATTGAAGCCGATGAGACATTTTTTCCCATTCGGAAAATGCTTGCCCAACTTAATGAAATAAACGAAGTGATTTCTGCTTATATCATTGAAAATACAACTATTAAATCTCACAATAATTTAATATTCAGCTAATGCCATCTCAAAAGAAAACAAAGATTGTGGCCACATTAGGACCTGCCACCAATGATAAAAAAGTGCTGAAAGCCATGATAGAAGCCGGGGCAAATGTTTTCAGAATTAATTTCTCCCATGCCGATTATAACGATGTGAAAAAACGAATTAAAATGATTCGGGAATTAGGCGAAGAATTGGGTATTAGTACTGCTATTTTAGCCGATTTACAAGGGCCAAAATTAAGGGTGGGGGTGATGAAGGAAGAAGTGATTGTAAAACCTGGGGATAAAATAGATTTTTACACCGGAAAAGAATTTGAAGGGACCAAGAACAAAGTCTATATGAATTATGATAACTTTCCTGCCGATGTAAATGCTGGGGAACAAATCCTTTTAGACGACGGGAAACTTATTTTTGAAGTTTTGGAAACTAACGGGAAAGACAAGGTTTCTGCAAAAGTCATTCAAGGCGGTCCGCTTCGCTCCAAAAAAGGAGTAAACCTTCCAAATACGAACATCTCATTACCTGCATTAACGGCCAAAGATAAAGAAGATGCTATTTTTGCAATAAAACAGGAGGTTGACTGGTTTGCGCTTTCTTTTGTAAGGCATGCAGAAGATTTGAAAGAATTACAAGCCTTAATTGAAGCCCATTCAGAATATAAAATTCCTATCATCGCTAAAATTGAAAAACCGGAAGCAGTAGCAAATATCGATAAAATTATTCCCTATTGTGATGGATTAATGGTAGCTCGCGGAGATTTAGGAGTGGAAGTTCCTGCGGCAGATGTCCCATTAATTCAAAAGCAGTTGGTGCTAACCGCTAAAAAAGCAAGGATTCCGGTAATTATTGCCACACAAATGATGGAAACCATGATCACTTCACTTACCCCTACCCGTGCTGAAGTAAATGATGTTGCCAACAGTGTGATGGATGGGGCCGATGCCGTGATGCTTTCCGGAGAAACTTCGGTAGGGAAATACCCGGTGGAGGTAATTCAGAAAATGGCCAGTATCTGTGAACGAGTGGAAAATAGTGACCTCATAAAGGTTCCTCACGAACCGCCACATATTCGTACCAATCGATACATTACCAAATCAATCTGTTATCACGCAGCAAAAATGGCCGGAGAAATTGAAGCAAAAGCCATTTGCACCTTGACGAACAGTGGCTATACTGCATTTCAAATATCGGCATGGAGACCAAAAGCAAATATTTTGGTATTTACCTCAAATAAGCGTATTCTATCAAGACTCAATTTGTTGTGGGGGGTTAAGGCATTCTATTATGACAAGTATGTAAGTACTGATGAAACGGTAATTGATGTAAACAGAATTGCTTTTGAAAAAGGCTTTGTAGAAAAAGGAGATTACCTTATTAATTTAGCAGCGATGCCAATAGTAGATAAAGGGATGGTTAATACGTTGCGAGTTTCGCAAGCGTAATAACCACCCCGCCTTATAGGCACCCCTCCTTATTAAGGAGGGGAGAATACCATTTATGATAGATTATTTAACTTCTTCGGTTCTCGAGATTTTCATCGTATCTCCTTCTTTTTCAATAGTGACTTTACTTGAAAATTGTTGAGAAGAATACACATACTCAATTTTTTGAAGTTCATTCTCTTTTCGGGAAATTTCCAATTGGCTAATCCAAATTCCTTTTTTAGGCTTTCCGTCAAAAATAATTTCTTCATCCTTTCCTTTTGGATAGGGAAATTCAAATTCATCTGGAAAATCATAAAGTCGCTGCGCGGTTCCGAAGGCTTCATGCCAAGGGATATTGGGGAGTAACAACGTTTCGGTGGTAATGGGATTACTTGTGCTACCGGTCACAGTTTCAGTATAAACAACTTCGGAGAATTGTTTTTGAAGTTCACTTGCGTATCCTTTTACGGTAATATCTCTTTCCGGAGGAAAGTACTTAGATAGGTAGCCATTAAAAGCAAATCCTTCTTTATGGTTAAAAGCAACTTTGTCCATAGCTCCTTTTATTCCGGAGACATTCATCGTGTTTTTTCCTTCTGCTGAAATAATTTTCACTTTAGTACCGTAAGGCATCTTAGCTACTTTTTCACTTTGTAAATTGTTGTATTCTCGAAGGCTTAATCCGCTGGGGGCTGTCACATAGCGGTATTCGTCTAAAGCTATTTCCGAAGAATTTAAAAGGGCAAGCTCTTTAGAAGGTAGGGTTTCTACAGCTTCTGTTTCGGTGTTTGAAGAAACTTCTGCTGTTTTTTCTTTACAGGAAAAGAAGGGGGTTGTAAGTACAACTGCGGCAATCATTAAAACTACTTTTTTCATTATGGTTAAAATTTAAATGTTAATAAAAAGTAGTTTTCAAATCATATTAAAAATCTAATTTAAGTTGTACGTCTATGCTTTGTTCGGGAGGTGGTTTTGCCTCTTTTTTAGTTGCCTCATTGTTGAGGTTCGACATGCTAATTCCCAACAAGCGTACCGAATCTTTCATTCGTTCCTGAAATAACAAATCTTTAACATTCTCAAGAATTAACTCTTTACTGGAAATGTACAAAGGCAGTGTTTTGCTTCGTGTTTGTAGGGTAAAGTCACTGTATTTAATTTTTAGCGTAATGGTTTTTCCGGCTACCTTCCCTTTTTGAAGACGTCGTTCTACTTCAATGGCAATATCCTCCAATCGTTCCAGCATAAATACTTCCGAAGAAATATTTTCATTAAAGGTGCGCTCTGCCGCTAATGATTTTCGGGTATGTTCCGGTTTTACTTTACTATGCTGAATGCCACGAACAATGTTATAATAATAAGCCCCGCTTTTCCCGAAATGTGCTTCCAGGTATTCCACACTTTTTTCTTTTAGGTCTTTTCCGGTGAAAATACCGTGACGGTACATTTTTTCTTTCATCACTTTCCCCACGCCGTAAAATTTTTTAATGTCCAAGTTTTCCAAAAAATCGATTACCTCTTCCGGCGGTACTGTTTTTTGTCCGTTGGGCTTATTAATGTCGCTGGCAACTTTGGCAATAAATTTATTGATGGAAATCCCGGCAGAGGCATTCAGCCCGGTTTTCTCTTTAATTTTTTGCCGAATTTCTTTTGCAATGAGTGTTGCGCTGGGATTTCCTTTTTTGTTTTCAGTAACATCGAGATAGGCTTCATCGAGGGAAAGTGGCTCGACCAAATCGGTATATTCAAAAAATATTTTTCTTATTTGTTTTGAAATTTCGGCATAGCGTTCAAAACGAGGTCGTACAAATATGAGTTCTTCACAAAGTTTTCGCGCCAAAACACCGCTCATAGCGCTTCGAACCCCGTATTTTCTTGCCTCATAACTGGCTGCACTTACGACGCCTCTTTTGGAACTTCCGCCAACGGCAATAGGTTTTCCCAATAACTCCGGATGATCCAATTGTTCCACAGACGCATAAAAAGCATCCATGTCTATGTGGATAATTTTTCGGATAGGCAAAGCTTCGTCCATCCCATAAAATTATAATATCTTAGTGACAATCTTCGAGAAAAATCATGAACTTAAATCAGGTAACTGTTCCGTGCAATAATATCCCTAAAAGCATTGAATTCTATAAAAAATTAGGGCTGAAGCTCATTGTACATACCCATAATTATTATGCCCGATTTGAGTGTCCCGATGGAGAAAGTACTTTTTCGCTTCATTATTCTGAAGAATTGCCAAAAGGAGAAGGTGTTTGGATTTATTTTGAAGTGGCTGAAGTTTCAAACACTGTGCAGGAATTAGAATCGAAAGGAATTATATTTGAAACACAACCCATAAAACAGCCTTGGCTATGGACCGAAGCCAGTCTAAAAGACCCCAATGGAAATAAAATTATCATTTATCATGCGGGTGAAAACCGTAAAAATCCGCCGTGGCAATTATGACAGAAATAGAGCGTAAATTTTTAATTACTTCGGAAGACTTTAAAAAAGAAGCCACTTCAAAAGCCTATATTGTACAGGGGTTTTTAAATAGTGATCCAGAGCGAACGGTACGTGTTCGGTTAAAGAATGATAAAGGATTTTTAACCGTTAAAGGAAAATCTTCGGAAGATGGCACTACCCGATTTGAATGGGAAACTGAAATTTCTGAAAAAGAAGCAAAAAAATTGCTCGAAATTTGTGAAAAGGGGGTTGTTGAAAAATACCGTTACGAAGTACCTTACAAAGGAAACCTTTTTGAGGTTGATGAATTTCTAGGAGATAATGAAGGATTGGTCATTGCTGAAATTGAATTGAATGAGGTTTTACAGAATTTTGCAAAACCGTCTTGGCTGGGAAAAGAAGTTACAGGCAATGCTAAATATTATAACTCGCAGATAAGCAAAAATCCATATAAAAACTGGTAATATGAAAAAATTAAAAATTACTTCCCCCTTTGAAGAGCCTGTCCCGAATTTACTTTGGGAGGGACTGAGGGGGATGTTGTTGTACTTCATTTTCATTTTTGCAGTCTTTAGTTGTAAAAA
>JAGQZA010000033.1:0-9856 GCA_020435805.1 Flavobacteriaceae bacterium | reverse complement strand
ACTAGTAAAAAGGGAGATTCAATTTCTCCAGCTACTAAGCAATCGATGAGTGATTTAAAAAAAGCCCTTACCGAAAAAGGCTTTGAAATTTTTGATTATGTAGATGATAAAACAGGAGACACCATTTTAATGCAACAGTATTTCATTACCTTTCTGAAAAGAGGGGTAAATCGTTCTCAGACAAAAGAAGAGGCCGATAGTCTCCAAAAATTACATATGGCTCACCTAGGAAGAATGTACGAAGAAGGCTATGCAGATATCTCCGGTCCTTTTGGAGATGATGGTGATATTCGAGGCATTACCATTTATAATGTGCCTACCCAACAAATGGCCGATAGCCTGGCCAATATGGATCCTATGGTAAAGGCCGGAAGGTTGCAGATAGAAATCCACCCATGGTGGGCGGCAAAAGGATTTCCGCTACGATAATGTCTCCCTGAGCGCAGTCGAAGGGTTTTTTAGTTATGCTATTTTAAATAGAATCTCTCTAATTTTTTCTTCGGAAGAATGGGAGATAATCCCCTCTTCCAAAGAGCTTTGCATCGATACTTTTGGAGAAAACGGTAAGGTTTGAATTTTCTGGGAAGCCGAACTATGGATTTCGGTAAAACCAGCTTCTTTAAAAGCCATTACATTTTCAACATTGATGCCTCCTCCAGGCATAATTTTGATGGTTGTTGAAAGCGATTTCAGCTCTTTTAAAAGTTCCAATCCTTCAAAAGCAGTTGGTTTTTGTCCTGAAGTTAAAACTCTTTTTATGCCTAAATTTTCTAAAATTTTTAAAGCATCAATTGGGTTTCGACACCAATCAAAGGCTCTATGAAAGGTAAAGTCCATTCCCTCCGAAGCGGTTAAAAGTTGCTTGGTGACTTCAATATCAATATCATTTTCTGAAGTTAATGCCCCGCTCACAATTCCTTTCACCCCCATTTTTTTACATTGCTTAATGTCTTTCAACATAATGTCCACTTCTGTTTTAGAATAGGTAAAATTTCCGCTTCGGGGGCGAATTAAAGCATATACTGGAATCGTTATTTCTGAAAGCACTTTTTCCAACAGCCCGAAAGAAGGAGTTAATCCTCCCACTTGAAGCTCGGCACATAATTCAATACGGTGGGCACCTCCTTTTTGAGCGGCCATCGCACTTTCAAAACTGTTGGCACAGATTTCTAAAATCATGTTATTCTTCTCCTAAGTGAGGGGCATAGTTAATTTTAAGCACATCCATACGCTCCGTAAAGGCCTTCAATCGTTGTTTAAAATCTGCGTAATCCTTCTCAAATTCTTTTGAAGGGCCTTTCCAATCTACTTCACTCAAGGCTAAAATTCGTGGAAAAACCATATACTCCACTTTGTCTTCGGTTTTCATATACTCGGTCCACACATTGCCTTGCGCCCCTAAAATATATTGCACCTCTTCTTCCGAAAGTTCTGCCGGAATAGGATTAAAACTATACACTTTTTCTAAGCTTGTAAATCCGCCAATGGCAAGGGGTTCGTTTTCATTTTTACTTTGGTAATGGTCAAAATAACAATGCGAACCCGGGGTCATAATAACATTGTGTTTTTGCTTTGCAGCAGCAATGCCGCCTTCGGTACTGCGCCAAGACATCACGGTTGCATTAGGGGCTAATCCGCCTTCCAAGATTTCATCCCAACCAATTATTTTTTTGCCTTTACTGTTCAGAAATTTTTCAATTCGAGTAATAAAATAACTCTGCAATTCGTGCTCGTCTTTTAAGCCTTCTTTTTTAATTAATGCTTGGCAATGACTACAATTTTCCCAGTGTGCTTTGGGGGCTTCGTCCCCCCCAATATGAATATATTCTCCGGGAAAAAGCGTCACTACTTCGGTAAGTACCTCTTCCAGAAAAGCAAAGGTTTCCTCTTTGGGGCAATAAATATCTTCAAACACTCCCCATAGGGTCGCTACAGGAATTGACTCCCCAGTACAACCTAATTCCGGATAGGCACTTATGGCAGCTTGTGCGTGGCCGGGCATTTCAATTTCGGGGATAATGGTGATATTCAATTTTTGGGCATAAGCTACAATTTCTTTGATGTCTTCTTGGGTGTAAAATCCGCCATAGCGTTCCCCATCAAACTGCTGTGGCGTCTCACTGTAATGGCCTATTAATGTCTCGTTTCTGAAAGCTGAGTGAGTGGTTAACTTAGGGTATTTTTTAATTTCAATGCGCCAGCCTTGGTCTTCGGTAAGGTGCCAATGGAAGTAATTCATTTTAAGCATAGCGAGATACGAAATGTACTTTTTTACAAATTCCTTATCAAAAAAATGCCGCGATACATCTAAGTGCATGCCACGGTAGGGAAACTTTGGGAAATCCACGATATCCACTAACGGAAGGGTTGTTGTGGGATTGGGAGAAGAATTCAATTGTTCCAAGGAAACAGGAAGTAACTGTCGTACCGTTTGTACTCCATAAAAAGCTCCCGAAGCATCTTTGGCTTTCAGTAAAATAATGTCTTCATTTACAGAAAGAGTGTACCCTTCTTTTGGGAGCAGAGAATCCTTTTTTATAATGAATTGTGCATCGTTTTCTCTATTGTTTTGTAGTGAAAACCCACTCCTTTGAAGGTATTCCGAAAGAAAATTGGAAGCCAGTTCAAATCCTTCTTCGGCATAAAAAGGAATCGTTTTGTGAAGCGTATGGGCTCCTTTATAAACGGTAATTTCTTGCGGTTCGGGGATTAAGGTTAGTGTTTCATTACTTAGTTCTTTTTCTTTTTCACCACATGAGAAAAGGATGAGAAAAGATAGTAAGAAGAGTTTTTGCATGGTTGTTAGATTTGTAACTAAAATACACAATTAAAGTGAAGCGAGCGAAATGGAAATTTGTTGCGTTACTTCATTCCCTTCTTTATCCACAGCCGTAAGTATATAATTTCCCGGTTTGGGCTGAAATGCTAATTCATGAAAGGTTTGTGTTTTTCCAATAAATTGTTGGTCTAAGTACCAATATACCGTAGTTTCAGTATCGCGATGTGCTAAGGTAAAAATAACTTCATTGATAGTTTCATCAAAGTTTTTTGGGAGCACGATAGTTTCATTGCGTTTTGGGAAAATAAACTCCATTTTTTTCTCGCCTTCTTGCAAACAATTTAATTGAAAAGGAGGAAGCGGCTTGTATTCGGGGTGTTTGGAAGTATAATAATATTCCATTGTTGGAGGAAGCGTAAACCAGTTTTTTTGATGCATTTCTGAAAGGGCATAACACGATGAATTCACCTGAAATTGTTCTGAAGCATCCAAGAAAATTTGTTTGTGATATGCACATGGAGCGGTTTTTATACCTTCTTTTGGAATCCACTCTGTAGCTATTTCATCACAATAAACCCCGGCCAAATGACCACTTTTGGAGCAAATTTCAGTTTCTGCCAAATCATCATAGGGAGTCTTAAACCAACCACTATTGGGGAGTACATTTAACACATCAAAAAGTACCGGTGCGGCGGCTTGCACCCCGGTAAGTCCGGGCCTTCCTTCTCCATCGGCATTTCCTACCCAAACCCCAATGGCGTATTTTGGCGTTACACCCACCGCCCAGGCATCTTTAAACCCAAAACTGGTTCCTGTTTTCCACGCAATAGGTTGCGAATCGTTAAAAAAACTCCAATTTTCTTCCCCTTGCGGGCGATTGACCTCGCGCATGGCTTCAAAAGTTTTGTAGATAGCCCCCGCATTAAATACAGTGCCATTCTCTCGCTTTTTTCCGAAGGAAACACCCTCATTTTTAACATATTTTGGTTGCTGAAAATCGGAGGTACGATATTCACTTGAAGTATTTGTAAAGTAATTGAGTGTACTTGCCATCCCTGCATAAGCATTGGTAATTTCCCATAAAGAAGCCTCTGCACCTCCTAAAATTAGGCTCAATCCATAATGATTGGCTGGTTTGTTTATGGAAGAAAACTGCAATTCCTGAAGCCGTTTGTAAAAACGGTCTAAACCATATTCACGAAGCATTCGCACCGCCGGAATGTTTAAAGAACGGGACAAACCCACACTTGCAGGAACTGCACCATAAAACTGATTGTCAAAATTTTCAGGACTGTAGCCATTAATACTAGTTGGCACATCGGCAACCAACATATCGGGTAATAATTCGCCACTATCCAATGCCGAAGCATACAAAAATGGTTTTAAAATACTACCCGTACTTCGCGGTTTTGTGATAATATCAACGTAAGGATCATTTTCAGAATTACTCGCTGCATTCCCTACATACGCTAACACTTCTTTGGTATTAACATCTAAAATAAGAACGGCTACATTGTTTATTTCATTTTGCTGAAGCAGATAATGATGCTCTTTTACCAATTGATTTACTTTCTTTTGAAGATTGATATTTATGGTTGAAGCAATTCGCTGCCCTGGAAAATCTTTTCTCACTTTTTCGGTAAAGTGAGGCGCTAATTCTGGAAGCGAAAAAGGTTTGCCGGGCAAAGGTTCTTCAATGGCTAATTGATAGGTGGTTTCATCGATAATCTTTTCGTGAAATAATTTTTGCAGTAATCGATCCCTTTTCTGTTTAAAAACAACTTCATTTTTTCCCGGAAAAATAAGTGAAGGAGCATTGGGTAAAACGGCCAATGCTGCACTTTGCCCCCAACTTAACTGTTCCGCAGGAATTCCAAAATACCGCCACGAAGCAGTCTGCAACCCTACTACATTTCCGCCAAAAGGAGCATAGGAAGCATACAAGTTAAGAATTTCCTTTTTGGAATATCCTGCTTCCAATCGGGTGGCCATAAATACTTCAATCAATTTTTCCCCATAACTTCTTTGTTTGTTTTTACGAGATAAACGAATAACTTGCTGGGTTAATGTACTTCCGCCTCGTCGATTCTTTGTTGTAAGATTTTGCCATAGTGCTTTACTCATAGAAACTGGATTGAATCCCGGATGACTATAAAAATATTCGTCTTCAAAATGTAAGATACATTCTTCAAATCTCCCGGGGATGGAGTCCATTTTAGGAAACCGCCATTGGCCGTCATTGGCAATGCGGGCTCCCAACATAACTCCTTCTTTACTTTCCACAACGGTAGCGGTGGAATCTTTAAATAAAGGCTTAGGAAGACAAAACAACCACACAGCAAAGGTTGCAAAGAGCAAGCTTGCTTTTATTCTATGTCTTAAAATGTAGTGCTTTATGTTTTTCATTTCTACCACCCCTAAATCCCCTCCTCAGCAAGGAGGGGGGAAGGTTCCCCCTCCGTCCTTTGGATACCTCCCCCGGAGGGGAGGGGAATAATTATTGTTCTACGGTAATCCATTGTCCTTTGTTACGTGCATAATAATTGTTGTCGTACATGGCTTCAGTTTGTGTGCCGGGCAAATAATAAGTTCCCAAATAAGAAGCATTTAATTTAACCGTGAAAATTTTCGCCCCTTTAGCATCTAAATCGAAGTAGAAATTTACTCTGTCATCCCTAATATCTTTATACCGAGCGTCACCCAAAGCACCTCCCCCTAATTCGGTAAAGCTGGTATTTACAATTTCCCATCCGCTCGGGAAAATCTGTGAAAGTGCAATATTGCCTACATAGTCGTTGGTAGTATTCATGACGGTAACTTTTGCCGTAATTTCAGTTCCTTGTCGAAGTTTTGATACATCCAAAGGTTTTCCTTCTCCGTCAACAAACTGTGTTTTTACACTCAAATTTCTTTGTTCCGGAAGTTCTTCACCCAATGGAAGTTTTCCTTGTTGCGAAAGTGTAACATACACCACATTTCCTTTTTTATTGGATACCGAAACGGTGTTGCTGCCCATAGTAAAAGCCAAAGCCCTACTGGCTAATGCTCTATCACTTTTAACAGTGGTTGTTTTCCCATTAGAAGTGAAAGAAACTTCCATGGCTTTTCCTCCATTTTTCTGAACCATTTTCCCCATAGCCATAAGTGCATATGCAGTTTCTTGGGTGCTGTACCAGTGTTGCGAAGCTAATTCTTTCGCTACTGAAATAGCCATATCGCGCTGTTTTTCATCACCTAAAAGAACCAATGTTTCGAGTGCCATGGCTTTATTTCTAAAGGGACTTCCGTAGGTGTAATAATCATACCGTTGCGGTGTAAAATGGATGTTTGCTGTTCGTGCAATTTCTTCGGCTACATTCTTTTTACCTGCCAACGCATAGGCTCCCGCAAGGCACCATTTGGCATCATTACTTAAGTTTTTCGACTCTTTTAAACGGTTCATAGCAGCCAATTCGGGTTGTCCGGCCAATGCTAAAGTATATAGCCTATAGGCTTGCACCAAACTACTATTGTATCGAGCATCATTGTTTTGCCATTGTCTTGCCGCATTTTTTTGATAGCGCAACCAGTTATCCAAAAAAGTGAGAGGTAGGGCATATCCCTTTTGTTTGGCTTCTATCATAAAATGTCCGGCATAGTTGGTTCCCCAATCATCGGCATCTCGTTCACCGGACCAGTAGCTTAATCCGCCGTTGGCTAATTGGAAATTCCCTAAACGTGTAATGGCAGCTTTTATATTTTTCTGAATAGTATTCTTTTTATCTAAAGTGATGTCGAAAATATCTTCTAAATATAACTGCGGAAATACCGCTGAGGTAGTTTGTTCAATACACCCGTGAGGATATTGAATGAGGTATTCCAATCTACGGTTGAAATCCATAGGCGGTAGCGTTGAAAATTCTAAGGTGGCGCCATTTGTTCCTGCAACCCCGAAGGTTTCAAATGTGATGGCTTCCGAAGCATTTTCAGACAAGGTATAAGTAGTCGTTTTTTGTGAAATAGGATTGGGGTTTTCTACATCTATCTCTACTTTATAACTTGCCTTTTCCCCATTTCCTGAAGCCGTTACTTCAATAGTTTGAAAGGTATCCGAAGGGAGTACTTCAAATTCAAAGTTGATGATTTGCTCTCCCGGTTCATTAAAAGAAATGGTTTTTGAAGTTCCATTAACTGGTTTTAAGGCATCCCCTGCTTTTACAGAAACTGTAGCCGATTTTACCTTTTTTTCCATGGCAAAAACCGTTATCGGAAGCGTTACTTTTTCGCCGGGAGAAAGTTTTCGCGGTAGTGAAGCCAAAACCATGAGTGGTTTACGGACAGGAGTAGTTTTATCGGTTTTTCCGTAAGCACTTTTGGCTTTATCCCCTGCAATTACCATAGTTCTTACAGAACCTACATAATTGGGCATCTTTAAGGTATGATTGACTTGTTGTCCCGCTTTTAATTCAAAAGGGCCTAAATAACTTACTACAGGTTTGAAACGGTCTGCTTTACGGTTTTTGGCCCCGGCTGCTTCATCGCCCCCTCCAATGGCAAAAATATTTTCCACACTACCGGAATAGGCCCCAATAACATCGTCAAAAATATCGAAGGTTTTTACACCCAAGGCTTCGCGAGTGTAAAAAGCCTCGTGGATTTCGGGCGTTTTAAAACGTGTTAAATCTAGCAACCCTTCATCTACCACCGCAATGGTATAGGTCATGGGTTTTTTGTTTTCTTCCGAAACTTTTACGGTATAAGATTCCTCCGGTTTTAGTACTTCGGCCATCTCAATTTTAGGTTTCAGAATAGTGGAAGCATCTTCTACCAAAATAGGAACCACCCCATATAATCGAATGGGTAAATCGTTTTTAGTTTGTTCGTGCGGCTGTAACAACGAAATATTGACATACACATTGGGTGCCATTTCTTTAGTTAACGGAATACTCACAGTGGTTTCTCCTTTTTGGGTAGTTACCCATTGCGTGGAAAGGACTTCGGTACCATTTTCAATACTTAGTAAAGCACGGCCCTCACTACCCGAAGGGAAGGTGATTTGTGCTTTTTCATTTACTTGATACTTTTCTTTATCGGCTGAAAAAAGAAGCATTTTGGCACTTTCGGCATCGTTGTCCACAGGTCTGTCCCACCAGTTTTGGTAGAAATAGGCAATACGACCCGTTGCATGACCAGAAACCTTGTCGATTACTCTTATTAAGTATCGACCACCTTCTTCTTCGGGAATATTTACAGTGAAATTGTTTTTTCCATTGGTTTTGGTGGTGATTGTAAATTCTTTTATTGGACGATGTACGATGGCATTTTCATATTGCGAAAGGTTATCGTACCCACGATTCCACCACCAGCGCCATTCCATTTTGAAAACCTTTACTTCCAACTCTCGGTTTCCGGAAGCTTTGCCTTGTGCGTCAACAGTTGCTACGTCAAAAATGGTATTTTCATTAGTAAAATAGGAACCATAGCGATGGGCTTCAGGCGATTTTAAGCCTGCAAAGTGTGAATAAGGGGCCACATTTTTTGAAAATACATCCATAGAAAAATCGCCCCCACCTTCAAAAACTTTGGTTAAAAAAGTAGCTTGGAGCATTCCCGGGGCTTTTCCATTGATTTGCAAATTTTTATTGAAATTGACTGTTCCTTCGTCGGAAAGCGTAGTGTTGAGTACAGGTAATTCAATTTCATCAAAAGAACGGATGGGGTCGTTAAAATGATAATTTGAAAAATCTTTAAAAGCTGTATTGGTCGTTCGCAACGTAGCCAACATTTCAATTTTTAAATTTCGAGCGGGTGCCCCGTGAAGCCATAATGCTTTAGCAGTTCCTTCCACGGGTTTGCTGGCATCTAAAATTTCATCTTTAAAGTTGAGCTGTAGTTTTAATCGGTTGGGTTTTATGGTGGCTACCTTTACATATTGTGTAAATTTTGCTCCTCCAACAGAAACCGTAGCCAGCCAATTACCGGTAGGTGCTTCGGGTTGCGTAGCGATGGGGAAATAGTAAAATCCCCCTCCGGCTCTTCCAGAGCCACCTCCCCCAGAGGGGGAAGAGAGGACGGTACGATGAACGAGCTTCCCTCGTGCATCGGTTACATCGAGTTTTACAGGATGCCCTTTGGGTAACGGATTGGTATTGTCATTCAATACAAAGGTAAGGTGGATGCTATCGCCCGGACGGTGGACCCCTCTTTCGGTGTAGATAAATCCTTTAAGGCCTTTTTGCAATTTTTTTCCGGCAACATCAAAATTGCTTAAGGAAAGTGAATTTCCATCGTTCAACTTTACATAGGCATAATGAGTTCCTTTTTGGGCTACGGCAAAATGAGCTGTTTTTTCAGAATCAAAAAGGGTAAACCCTTGACTATCGGTAGTTGTAGTGCCAATAAGGTGTTGCTGGAAAGAATACAGATTAATTTTTACACCGCTTTCGGGTTGTGCTGAAAGTAAATTGGTTGCTGCAAAATGATACGATTTGTTTTCCCCTTTTTTAACAATGAGGCCAAGGTTACTACCCAATACATTGGTAGCCACTAAGCGGTCTTGGTTATAATAGGCATTGTGGCAAGGATTTTCGCGTTCTTGCCAATTGTAACTGTATCTTCGGTAGTTATAAATTTCATTATTCCAATAGCGTTCTTCACGCTCTTCTTCATCTTCATCGGTATCTTCGGCGTAGTCTTTTTCATAATAATCGTCATAATATTCTTCCTCTTCTTCGGTAAATTCTTCAGTAGTAACGGAAGTACAATCATATAATGAGTAGTCCTTTTTAAAACTCAATTCCACCCTATAAATAGCTCCGGGATCGGCATTAAAATACTCAGCAAGATTAATTCCGTATGATTTCCAAATACCATTTTCACCCAATTGTACATCTTTTAGTGTAATGGTTTTTTTGGCAATGCGTCTTCCTACTCTATTAAGGTCGTACCAGTCTGTATTGTTGATGTTTGAAGTTTGTAAATACTGAAGTACGTTGTCTTCAAAAATTTTAATGATGCGAACGTCGATTGCGGAAAGATTTACCGCTTCAAAATATAAAGGTGTGGAAGCGGCATTGGGTAAAATAACACCTTGTGAAA
>JAGQZA010000032.1 GCA_020435805.1 Flavobacteriaceae bacterium | reverse complement strand
AATCTTTAATCAAACCACAACAATTGGAAAAGGTTCACGAAACGAACGTAGAATATCGTGACTACTAATCTTTAATCAAACCACAACTCATCAGAGTAACATAACGAAACCGCCTTCAATATCGTGACTACTAATCTTTAATCAAACCACAACTGAAATAGGCGTTTAAACACGTCGTTGGACAATATCGTGACTACTAATCTTTAATCAAACCACAACTATTGAGCTTTGTATTATATTTGCAGCTCAAATATCGTGACTACTAATCTTTAATCAAATCGACCGCAGGGAGATTCACAAACACACCACCAAAAAAAACAGCAAGCGGGTGTTTGTAATCATTGCCCACTCAAATCGGTTAATAATTCTTATATTTACACACTATAAGCAACCTTGTAGGCATAACAAGTTGGGTACTTCCTGCTTTGGCACTTGGTTGCTTTCCTTATTCAATACCACAAATAAGTTAACGGGCCGCAGTATTCAAAATGTCAAAGAACTTGGTTTTGTCATTCCAAGGCAAGAGGAATCCCATAACAAACTGTAAACTTTTATCGAATTTCTCATTTCATTCAAAATAACAAAGGTTATAGCTTTTCAATTTTTCCCGTAACCGAAACAGTTACCTTAATAGGGTTAAAACTAAACCATCCTGTTTTACCTTCTCCAAATCCTCTTATTTGTATATATTGTGAATCTGTAACAGTAGATGATGTGTGTTTTCTAAAAAAATAATCCCCTGAAGTTAACTTTTGCACCCTATACAAATGCTGCGTTAATAAAGATATATCGGGTTGCTCCCAATTAATTTCATCTTCACCAAGTCCTAATATAAACATATCATTTATTTGCAACGCAGTAACTATCTCAATACCGTCAATGGGTAATTGATAAACAGGAAACCCTTTACGCTTACGCTCTACAACTGTCCAGAAAGTAACAACTTCTTCTTTCAAGTTACCCTTCTCATCCATATAAATTAGTACATGATGATTATTTCTAGGGTTTACCCACTGGTTAATATCATCTTTTAATGGCTCAGCACCACCTATGTTCTCTTTCATCCGTATTTTTAAAACAGGTACTGGAGCTCCATTTTTGTTTGGAAGAAAAATTTGAGGACGCTTAATACCATTTTCATCAACTTCAAAAAAAGTAGCATTCGGCAATTTCCCTTTTTCAAATCCACCTAAATGGTGTACTCTCTTAAATATTAATTCCCTAATGGTTTTATCCACAACCTTTTCAAGCTGCTTTTCCGTGGTTAAAATGTCTATAGGTTTGCGAACATGAAAAGCCTCATCCCCAAACGGTGCCTTTCTTTTTCCATATACAGTCTCTTTATGCAATTGCCCTCTGGCGGCAACACCAAAATTTTTATATTCCTTGCCGTTTTTCTCTGTTTTATGTGTACGCACCGTTACAATGCTAGTAACTTTTTTATGAGATACTAAAATTCCTTCTACTGCCTGTTCAGCATCATACCGAAAAGACTCCCATGGCATTGGAAAATGCGAGCTGTCTGGAATCTTTTGGTATCTATTCCATTTAGTAAGTTCCTGTAAATAACGAGTCTTACCACAGGCAAGCACCAATGCATCTACGGCATGATGTCGATGATCTTCTCTAGTCTTTTCGTTTTCATCATTTAATATTGAATTTATACCCCAAAATTTCCGAAGTGTTGCAGTCATCTGCCCGGGTGATACAGTTACTTTTTTACAAACCTTTTGCAAGTAACCCTTGGCTTCTCTACTTATATAGCGAGTGTCGTTTAATTGACGTGTTGTAAAATCATCATCAAATTTTTGCTGAACAAAACGCTTAAACTTTTGGTAAGCTTTAGGGTACTCCTTTGTGTCTGCAAAGAGTTTTAAAGCACGTTCTTTTATCGTTATCCAATTTGCTTCATCATTCCCGTAAAATTCATAAGGAGTTTTATCTCCTTTTTTCCTATTCTCATCGGCCCAGCATAAAGTTTTATTCATAAAACTATCGTTTAAAGAACGACTCCATGGGTGTATATGCTCTATTTGTACCTCCCCGGTAAACAACTTGTGTATAGGGATGATAACTCCAGTATAGGGGCAAGTTTTTTTACACTCTTCCCATAATTTATACTTAAGTAAGTTATCATGAGTTATCCTTTGCCCTAAATGATGTAATTCTTCTTTAACACGGTCATTTTCACGTTCCAGTTGTTGTTGTTGCCTACGTATTTCATTTCTTTTGGTTTTAGAAACTTTTAAATCTCTTGCCATCTCAACCTTTATCTCATCAAAACTCCCAAATCTGTCAATTAATTCATTAACCACTTTACGTAGTTCAAACAATGCAGTAATAACTATAGGGTTTCGTATAGCTTGTATTTCCTTATCAGCATCTTTTCCTAAAGGTAATTTTTCTAAAACAGCAGTACTCGTAATTGAGGCAGAATGATGGTATAACTTCCCTAATTGTTTGTTGGCAATAACATAATCTTTTCGTAATAAGGCTTTTATAACATCAATAAATCCACCTTTCACTTTAGAGCGTACAATATCTTCAACATTATCTATAATATAGTTCCTCTTTTCTTCACTTAGTTTTTCCCAATCATTCCCAAAAACATTTTTTATTCCGCCAAGTACTACTGCCACATCATAGGGAAACCCCATTTTTAAAAAAGGGAGTATATTATTAATTGCTTTTTTACTTAAACTTGAATAACCATCCTTCAAATTAAAATTTGCAATGGCGTTCGCCTTGTCCTCATCAAAACCCCATTTTTCCGCAGCATACTTCTTTACACTATCTTTATCATCAAAAAAATAAAGTACATGCCAAATATCCTCTTGTTCTTTATTAGTAAAATCAAACCATTGTTTTCCAAAAAATTTCTTATTAGATAAATTAGAAATGGTATTTGTACCAACTATTTTATCCTCATCCTTATAATTAAACTTATAGTGTGCATCTATTTTTCCTATGGCTTTTTTTAAATCTTTAAAAGCGGGCTTTTCTTTGCTTAATAACACAGTAATCATTTTCTCCCGTTCTTCTTGAGTTATTTTTTTACCGTTGCATTCTACAGTATTTACCCATTGCCAAATTCTAAATTCCTCAAAAACTAATGCACTAATAGGGCTCTTGGTTTTTTTGGGTTCAAAAGAACAATTCCCTACCAAATGTTTTTGCGAACGTAAGGGGCGTTGATGAAATAAAACACCATCTTCATCATAGCCATCCCGCTTTCTTCCACCAATAATCGTTTTCAATTTATCGGTAAGAATATCATTATACTTTTTTTGATGCTCCCATATACACTCAAACTCATCAACATACATGGCGCGAGTGGTATATCGGTTACGTATTCGTTCCATCCCTAAAACAAAAGGGGTATTTTCTTTTGGGTAAATATCATGTAAATACGCACCTAACGTACTATTCTTTATACGCTCTCGTGTTTCATCAATTCCTATCTTTCCCTCTTTTACATTTCCTTTAAAAATAGCACCATCATCCTTACCTCCCTTTCTGCTGTTACTCAAAAATCCTCGCCTTTGTATAAAATGATAAAATATTCTACCCAATTCTTCAAGAGCAATTTTTTCCCTTAAAGCCTTACTGCGCAATTCATAAGGATTAAGTGCAAACCATTCAGCCAATTTTTCAGCGGGAAACTTTTTTGTCTTTTTCCATATTTCAAAATCAATAGGCTTTAGTGGACAAAAACCATTTTCCGAAAGCCTTTTTAATAAAACCTTTTTTCTCAAACGTCTTCTATAATGCTGTCTACGTTCACCCCTTGCTCCGGTTCTACTTGCGTTTTTCGAAATTTCATTGGTACCATCCCCCAAATTCTCAACACCCATTGGAAAAACTCTACTTCCCACCCCCAAAATCGTTTCCTGCTCACCATCAATAACAGCCCATCCAATACTATTGGCACCTAAATCCAATCCTAATATTCTTCCCATAATATTCTTGCATTAAATTATTTACTATATTTACAGAGTGAAAATTTCTTACTAATCTTTAATCTTTTCACAATAAGGCTATATGCCGTAGGTCAAAAAACCTTGAGTCCTGCTTTGGTAGGACTTTTTTTATACAAATAATCCCCACCTCTTACAACAACAATGCAAACAAGTGGGGAGTCCCACTAAAGTAGTAAAAAATCCCAAACCACCCAAAACAAAACCCAACCCTTTAAATAGATCATAGGTGCTGGGTGCTGGGTGTGGGGTTTTAGGTTCTGGGTCTTAAGTAAAGGGGTAATGGGTAATGGTAAAATATACACCGATACCTCAAACCTAATCCCTTAAACCTCCTTAGAGCTAAGCCGTATCTAAGCCGTATCTAAGCCGTGTCAAAGCCGTATCAAAGCCGTGTCATAATAAAGCAGAAATCAGCCCGGCACCCTACCTCTTACCTCCTACCCCAAACCTAATCCCTCATCCAAGAGCAAGTCTATGGTTTTAAGCTCTGGGTGCCGGGTTCTCGATACTTCCCCACACTTCGGTCGTGACACTCGAAGTAACAACTCAAGCACAACATGTCAGTTCGAGTGATTCCGAATGCAATGAGGAATTGTATCGAGAAGTCATGCTATATTAACAGGCTCAGCACAGGCTCTTCAAAGGGAGGAGTTTAATGTCTTTGCATAACACTTCCCCCTTCGAAGGGGGAATGAGGGGGATGTTGAAAATGTTCATGCAACAAGTAATAAATGGAAATGACAAAGGTATTATGTAGTGTCACTTCGAGCCTGCCAGTAGCGGGCAGGTACGAGCTTGTGGGTGGTTTGAGAAGCAGACTCGAAAAAGTTCTCGACTGCGCTCGAACAGACATCTTGGTATATCGACATTCACCCTTTTACCTTTTACCTTTTACCTTTTACCTTTTACCTTTTACCTTTTACCCTTCACCCATTACCCATAAACCACCTCCAACTTATACCCTATTCCATGAACATTGGTAAGTTGCAGGTTGGGGTCTGCTTGTAGCTTCTTACGAAGTTTAGAGATATAAGTATCCAAACTACGCCCTACCACTACCCCGTGGTCTTCCCACACCTTTTTACTTAGCTCTTCCCTTGGGATGGTTTGGTTAGGGCTGTCCATAAACAGCACGAGTAGTTCACATTCTTTTTTGGAAAGGGCCAATTGCAGGTTGCCTTTGGTAAGCATATATTGCGAAGGATAAAATGTAAAAGCCCCCAAAGCGGTTCCGGATCCTTCCACTGGTGTGGCTTTGGAACGTTTTTGCATCACCAACACACTTACCGGAACCAAACTAATAAACAATAATACATAGAGAAGTGAGTGCTTGTTACTTATTATATAATTTTGTTGTTTGTAAGTAGTTAGGTTAGCTTCTATAAACTGAAACTTTAGTATGTAGCAATCGTTGGGGAGAGCACGCCCTAAACATGGGACGATACTTTGTTCTTTGTTTTCTTGTATTTCGAAGCTATACACTACTTCTCCACTACTACAATGCAATACCTCTACGCGGTACTGCTTAGGGAGACCTGCTTTGGCAACCACGGCCTCCATGGATTGTATCACCGTGTCCGGCAGCAAGTCTATAGGCTTCTGAAAGGATACTAAGTAAGTATTATTCTGTTCCTGTACTACGGGCAACACCAACGATGTGCTATCCCCCTGTGCTAAGAGCAATTGGTTTCCTACTTGCCGTAAAGCCACTTTTACCCGCGAGGGAAAGTCGGTATCAGTAACCGTAGTGCTTGGGATAAACCCTACAAATACCAGAATTACCACAATTCCGGCGATAGAAAATAGAAGGGTGTTTTTCATACTATGGGTAAAGTACGTGCATTTTATACAATTTTCACAAGGTTTGACACTTCTTTTGCACTCTTTTGACACTTTTATAAAAGCCTCCCCATAGTTTTACCCAAAATTAAAAACAACTCTTATGAAATCTTTATTGTACCCTATTCTTATTGCTCTATTCCTAACTCCCCTAACCTATGCACAAACCGAAACCACCACACCAAAGCAACATCCCTTACAAGTGGCTTCCAGTATTATACACTGGAAAGGACACTATATGTTTCAGGTCTCCGAACATACAGGTACGGTACTCTTCAAGGAAGGCTATTTACTTACTACCAATGGCCACGTAAGCGGCGGCTCGTTTGTGATTGATATGACCACTATTACCAATCCGGAACATGAAGAAAGAGGTCACGGTCCTGTGACCCATTTAAAAGACCCTGATTTCTTTTATGTATCCAAATATCCTGAAGCAAAGCTTACCATTACCCAAGTAGAATTCCTGGAAGAAGAAAATATTCACCGCATCTATGCCAATTTAACCATTAAGAATGTTACCAAGCCCATGAAGTTCTACGCCAAAGTAGATGGCACCACCAAGCAAATGACAACTCGGTTTAAAATAGACCGCACCCGCTGGGGGATTACCTATAATAACAAACTAAAAGACGAAGCCATTTCGGATGCTATTGAATTTGATGTTACCCTTCAATTTTAAACCCCCTCTTATGAAAGCACTCCTTATCTCCTTAGTACTATGTAGCAGCAGCTATTGCCTAAGCCAAGAAACAACACAAGCCATTTTAACCCCTAACACCCCTTGGGTAAAAGAGATTATTCAATTTCCTACCCCTTGGGCACCAAAGCTTACCGTACAAGGCTTTGAAGAGCTACGCTTTGCCCCCGGGTGGAAAAACCCAGAAAGTGATGGGTTTTGGACCTTAGTCATGTCTTGGAATATAGACACCCAAGAGCCTATTACCGCCCGGACCATAGAGCACTATTTGGAAAGCTATTACGATGGCCTTATGAGTCCAAACCGTTGGGCAACCACTTTTCCACCACCCAATGCGTTATTTCAAGAATCAACAACGGCAAATAAGTACCAAGGAAAGATTAAACTATTTGATGGTTTTCACACTGGGGCAATCATGACTATGCATGTACTGGCAGAGGTAACCTATTGCCCCAACACCCATAGAAGTATCTTACTTTTTAGGATTTCAACCCAAGAGGTAGGCACTCCTATTTGGGAAGAGTTACAAGCCATTACCCTTTTGCCCACGGTATGTGATTGATTTTTAGTAATGAGGAATTGTATCGAGAACTTTCCTAAATTTATAATAATGAAAACCTACTTTGTTTATATTCTTACATGTTCAGATAATACTTATTATACTGGGATTACTTCAAATCTTTCAAAACGCATTGCAGAACATCATTCTGGAAAGCACAAAGATTCCTATACATTCACCCGAAGACCTATTGAATTAGTGTTCTTTGCCGAATTCACGGAACCCACAAAAGCCATTGAAACAGAAAAGCAAATTAAAAAATGGTCGCGCTCCAAGAAGGAAGCCCTTATTCATGGAGACTTTGAGAATTTGCCTAATCTCGCAAAGAAAAAATTCTAGTTTGCTTCTCGATACATCCCGACACTTCGGTCGGGACACTCGAAGTGACAACTCAAGCACGACATGTCAGTTCGAGTGATTCTAAATGCAATGAGGAATTGTATCGAGAACTATAACCTTTCCAAAACAGGCTTGATGAGTTCCTCCATTTTTCGATAGCCCGCCAGCGTGCAGTGTACCCCATCGGTAGTGTATTCGGTTTTCATGCCCTTTTTGTCATCGACCATAGGGGTGTAATAATCCAAATAAGCGACTTCATGCTTGGCAGCGATGCTTTTTAGTAGCGTATTAAGTGCTATTACTTTGTCTGCCGGAAGGATATGAGGCCGCCAAGGAAAATAATTGGCGGGAAGGGTACTGCAAATGACTACTTTAATATCGTAGGCTTTTGCCAAAAGTGCCATATCCTCAATATGTTGCGCTGTCTCATCTATAGAAATATAGCCTGTATTTTGTGCAATGTCGTTAATCCCTGCCAGAATCACCACGGCTTTGGGTTGCAGTTTTATCACGTCCTGCCAGAAGCGTATCTTCATTTGTGGGGTGGTTTGCCCGCCTATCCCTCTATTGATGTTATGAGGGTTTTTAAAAAGCGTAAGGGAATCCTGTATCCAACCTTCGGTAATAGAATTGCCCATAAACACCACCCTATTTTCCCCTTCGGCAGGTGCCGAAAGCTTTTCATTGGCTTTTTTAAATCTTGTGAGATTGGCCCAGTCTTGAGCAAATAAGGAATATGGCATGGTACAAATTACAAACAGCAGTAACGCATAAAGTGATTTCATGAGTATCTTTTTGGCTCCTAAAAATAGGAAAAACTGAAAGGAATAGCGTTAAATTTCCATAGAAATAGGCAAAACCTGTGGTAGTGAGAACCGTCTCCTTTTTTCACCTTTGCAGTAAAAAAGCAACACGATGGACCTAACATCAATACTAGGAAACGTAGCCGCCTTTTTAACTACGGTAAGCTTTTTGCCGCAGGCGATTAAGACCATCAAGTCTAAAAACACCAAACAACTCTCGCTGCCTATGTATGTATTATTTGTGAGTGGTGTGTTTTTATGGATTTGCTATGGATTCCTGAATATGCAACT
Source organism: Flavobacteriaceae bacterium (assembly GCA_020435805.1). GTDB lineage: Bacteria > Bacteroidota > Bacteroidia > Flavobacteriales > Flavobacteriaceae > Halomarinibacterium. The sequence goes on along the minus strand of JAGQZA010000032.1, from coordinate 7,013 downwards.
GCCTATTATTATTGGTAACCTGATTACCTTTATTTTAGCCGGAATTATCTTATTATACAAACTCCGCGAGAAAGCATAAAAAAAGCCTCCTTATAGGAGGCTTTTTTATAATACTGTTTATGTTATCGCTTTACAACACGTTTAGTAATCGTGCCTATTTCGGTTTTAATAGTTACAAAATACACCGAAGTTTGTAGGGACTCAATATTGATTTTTACCGATTTCCCAACTTCTGTACTCGTCATCATTTCTCTGCCTTGTAAGTCGTAGATAGCAACGCTTTCTATATTCATATTAGGCGAAATGATGGTTAACTCACCATCGGTTGGGTTCGGGAAAATACTTACGGTTTCCATTACGGTATCTTCCAATCCTAAGCGCAAGCTAGGGCTTTGGAAGATAAGTACAAAACGGTCTGCATAGGTCCCTTCTTCACTGGTAAATACGTAGGCTCCATCTTTTAGATTTACGGTAGTTTGCTCTTCTAGGTCAACCAATAGAATGTCGGTAGCTATTAGGTTGGCCCCTTCCAAGTTGTCGATGGATATTTCATACGGAATCTTCTCCTCGATTAAGCTGGAGAAGCCCAACGGTATTTTCATCCCTTTGTTAAACTGCTCTCTGGATTGAATTCCAAATTCGCCTGTACCATCTTCCAATTGACTGTATAAGGATACCACCGTGGCCATTCTTCGGCTGTCGTAACCTTTATCGAAACCTGAGGTAGCATTTTCAGTAAAGGTAATTAAGGTACTGCTTTGCATTTCGAATTGGGTATTGGCTACTTTCAACCAGATACGCTCCAAACTTACATCACTGCTACGCAGGGTATTGTTGTTATCTACACGACGCATACTGTTGGTAAAGGTGGCGGTTCCGCCTGCATTGGCCTTAATAGCAAATCCTTGCCCGGTGGCAATGTAGCCATTAGGGGCTGTTCCTCCACTGGCAGCGGCTAATCCGCCTCCAAGGTTAAACATCGAGATATCTTCCATCGAGAAATTCATAGACCCTGCCCCCGGTAAGTTAGGACTGGGCGGGGTGTTGTGCTCCCAGAAGTAAACCTCGTCCACCATGGCGTTCGCGTTAATAAAGTCGGTGGCCCAGATAGCACTCGCGTAAGGGTTGGCTAAAATGTTAGGGCTGGCGTTCTTATCATCGGCCGGTGTAGGGCCAGGAGTGTTGTAAACTATAGGGAAGCTCACATTTCCATTGTTAAGGGTTCCGGTATCGTAGGTATAGTTAAAAATACCTCCGGGTTGTCCATATCCCGACTGGGGACGTACAATATACCCCTCTCCTACATTGATGGCTCCATTATAGGCAATCCAGTTGTTGTAGTTATCATCGGCAAAGTTTTCTGCCATTGGGAAGGCTGTCGCCACCGCTGCATTAGGTACAAAAAGACTGGTGTCGTGGTTGAGCACCAAGAAGGCGCTATTCCATACGTCGGTTCTAGATTCTCCACTCATAGGGCTTCCTAATAGCATAAAATCACGGGAACCAAGATTAGGAGTTGTTAGATTTACGTTAATGGTTCCGTTATTGATTACATCCGCATCATTGTCTATTTGTACTACACTACCTTGATGTTCTACTAATAAACTTCCGTTAACGGTAATATCATTTTCAACTTGAATATAATTGCCAGCATAAATGGTTAAGGTAAACCCATTATTTATGGTAAGCGTACACGCATTTAAATTACCGTCGGTATTAGTATCGTAATTTCCATTAATGACTACAGGATTTGTACCATCGGGAACTCCTGCAGGATTCCAGCTAATACCATTCCAAGTTTTAGTAACACCAGCGCATGCTACAAAAGCACTTAGCGGTCCAAAATAATAGGTGCCATTAAGTCCGGTAAAATCTCCCGAAAGGGTTACCCCCGCTCCAAAAGCGCCTAAACTAGTAACCGGTGCAATTTCTGTAATACTGGTAGCATTTCCACGGGCAATTACTAAATCATTTCTATCAAAAGAAGGTGTTACCAAGCTTTCCCAACCGGCAATTTCGGCTTCTTCGAAGTAGAAGGTTAGCGAAGTATTTCCCGTTCCCGTAGTGTTCGTGGGAGCAATGGTAAAAGTTTTATCCATGACTAGATTTGGAGAAACACTTCCATTATAGGGTTGTGCAGTGGTTCCGGCACGATTTACCGCAACATCGGTACAACCATAGTCAAAACTATTATTATTAGTAATATCGGCCATAACATCGCCAGAAGTGGTATCGCTGGCATAGACACTTCCCATTCCGGAAATATCCATTTGGTCCGGAGTTCCGGAGTTTACTGCCGTTTGAATACCCGTATTGGTTACGGCAGTTACAGTGATATTGTCCACAGCCATTCCATAAGCCCAAGTATTATTATCACTATACACAAACCGAACATAAAATGTTGAACTTCCCAAATAAGGAGCCGGAATATTAATAGTATTATTATTCACCCAAGGAGTAGTGTAAGAACCACCACCATTATTTGTAGAAGTGTTTGTTAGTGTGCTCACCGTAGTAAATGTGGTTCCATTAGTAGAAAAGCGAACTGTAGCTGTTTCTCCTAAATTAGCAAAAGCATGGTCAAATGTTAAGGTAGCCGAAGTGTATCCGCCTGAAAGGTCTATTACGGTAGTTGTAAGTCTATCGTTGGCTTTATTACAGTTACAGGCATCGTCGTTAGTAAAGGCAAAAACAGTGCTATTTCCTGTAGTTGTCCAAAAGGAACTTGTAGCTGCTGCCGTATTTCCAGCTTGCCAAAGATCGGATCCTGTATTTCCCGCGGTTGTAACTTGATAGCTTCCATCGTCGAAATCTTCGGAATAAATGGTTACATTAGTAGTTACCGACGGCGTTGCATCATCATTGTTTATAGTATAAGTAAAGGTATCTGCACTGGTGTTTGCTACTGCATCTCCCCCGTTTGCATTTACTGTAAAGTCAATAATGATGGTTTCATTTGTTTCCACAAAACTGTCTTCATATACACGCAATGTCATGGTTTGCGGCGTGGTAGTTCCCGATGGGAAGGTAACACTTGGGGTTAATAAGTCGAAGTCCACCCCTTGTGTAGCCGTACTACTTCCATTCACTGTAAAGTTTACATTGGCATTGGCCGAAGCCGGAATAGCAATGGTAAGAGTCACATCAATATCGGTATAATCACATTCTGAACCTTCCACTGCGTTTCCAGAGGTCGTTGCAAAAGCCACTTCAGGAACACAGGTATTAACAAAGGCAGCACCCACTCCCACTGCATGCCAAGCATTGGTTACCGTTTCCACTTCGGGCGAGCAAGCGCCAAATAAGGTTGTAGTAGCCTGAATGGAAAGGGTTCGCGCATTGGCATAAGTAGAATTTGAACTTAATATTTGTAGGGTTGCGTAGGCAATATCGGAGGCATCTGCCATACCAATACTAGCAACATTATACACGCTACCTATATCATTAGTTCCAGAGCCACCTTCCACTAAAAGATAAAACCAATAGTTTAATACCCCACTGTTGGTATGTACCCCGCAATAGTCATTTGCATTGGTTGGTGTTCCACAATTAGGGTTAATCCAAAAGGAACCTCCGTAGGTATCCGGTTGCCCCAAAGAGGTGGGATTACTCATGGAACGGAGTGCCGGAGAGCTTGCTCTTCGGTCAATTTCATCTCCAATGAGCCAAACCTCATCGTTCGGATTATTGTCGGGACCAGTACCTTTTGCATAATATTCTATGGCAGCCCCCCAAATATCGGAGAAGCCTTCATTCATGGCTCCAGATTCTCTTTGATATGCCAGGTTTGAAGTAAAGGTGGTTACAGCGTGCCCAATTTCGTGAGCAGCAACATCAATGGAAGTTAAGGCGTCAAATCCATTACAACCTTCAGAAACACAGGATCCATCACCATATGACATTACCGAACCATTCCAAAAGGCATTGTTGTAATTTACATCGACGTGCACATAACTGCGTATGGATGCACCGGAACCATTGTAACTGTTCCTACCATGAATATTTAGCCAATAATCATAAGTTTCCATGGCTCCCCAATGCGCATCTAATGCGGCATTATCTTTAGCAGCATTATTCCACTCTGCTGCGGTCCAGTTGTTGTTGTTATCTAAAAATTCGTCATAATTAGTAACATAAGGATACGTGGTTCCGGGTGCCTGATTTAAAGCATCTCGAGTAAATACTCCATTTCCGCGGGTAGTATCATTTAGGCTGTAATTTGGATTTTCGAAGGTAGTTTCAATACTTCGTGTACCGCTATACCGTGTTGCTGCAGTTCCTAAAACCAAGGGTGTATATTCTGCTTGTTGTTCCAAAGCAGTACAGTATTCTTCCTCGGTAGGGACGATAATCTGTTTTTCCCCCACAAAACCAAAGGTATTAGCGTGTTTTATAATAGCATTATAAAATAAAACTTCATTGGTTTGCGCATCAATATACAAATCGCCACGGCTTATGGGATTGGTGGCAAACATATCAAACTTATAGGCCAGTTTTAAAACCTTGCTACTTTTGGGTTCATTGGTTTCATATATCGGAAGGATGACCAGCTCTCCGGTGGGTTTTTTATAATTATCCATTTCCAGTGCTGCCTCAGGATATTCCCACATATAGTTTTGAGCACCAATATGTTGAAGTGCCTTTTGGAAAGCCGTTTGCGCAGAAATTGATGGCGAAACGTTAAAGCTTTCAGCTATGCCGTAGTATTCAGAAGTAAGGAATTCTGCCGTATTGTTTTTTCCATGCAAAGCAATTACAGCAAATTCTACTTTTATATTACTAAAATATTGTTGCCATTTTTTATGCGTAATTCCTTTCTTGTCTTTTTCTTCTGAAAGAAATTGAAAAGATGTTTTGGAAGAAGGAGTAAGAACTTCTTTAAAGATGGCCTGGGCATCTTTCATTTTTTTATTATCCGAAGCTTTAAATACAATTAACTCGGTATTTAAGGATTCATCTGGAGTTGCAAAATGCAAAGGGGACTGTGTGTTTTTTTGAGCTAAACCGCTAAGTGTTGAATAACATAGAATTAGCAAAAAAAACCACTTTGTAGCAATTTTCATAATAATGTATTTTTTTCAAAAATAGCATTTTATCGTATTTAAACACCCTTTTATCAGAAAAAATTGATTTATATACTAAAATGCAGGATTAATTAAAAGTATTAACGTAATTCTTTTTTTGTTTCTGTTAAGATAGTTATATGCAGCCAAATAATCAATAAAAAAACCTCCAAAGAGAGGCTTTTAAAGATTTTAAGGAATTTATTACACCACACTATATGAATGATAGTAACAATCTTTAGATGCTTAGTGTTTATTTAATAATGGCTTTTAACGTTTTTTGATATCCGTCAAACGCAATGGCAATAAAATACATTCCGCTATTTAGTTTGGAATTTTGACCCGCTGTTCCTTTCCAAGGAATTTGCATTTTTCCATTGGCAGCACCTTCAAATAGCGTAGTAATTGGTTTTCCTAAAACATCATAAACAACAATAGAAATGTTTTTTTCAGATTGTAGTTGAAACTGTATTTGGGTGTCATTTTCGATAGGATTAGGCGCTAAAGAAAAATCTACCAAGGTTCTTTCCAAGGTTCCTAACACAATTTCTTCGGGGGCAATTCGGGTGAAATACACATCCTGTCCTCCATTTATGGTATTGGCCCATGCCAAATATGCATAATCATTATCGCTTACCATATCAAAATAATCCCCCATTTTACTTTGTTGTGGCCAGCCTACAGTTGAGTCGAAAGCAGGCGATAAGGGTTCGTTATTAGACCAGGTAGTGCCATTATCTTCAGAAAAAGAATAATAAAGCCTAGAATTAAAATTATTAGGATCATCACGAGTATCTAACCATACCACATCTATTCTGCCATTGGGTGCAACGCTCATAGTACCAAACCAATTATAGCCTCCTAAGGCATCGGTATTAATCCTAACCGGAGGTTCAAAACTTGCCCCACCATCGGTACTTCGGGCAAACATGACATCGCCGGGGTCATTGGCTCTTTCAACAGACGCTAACACATATACATTATTTTCTCCTGCTCCATTGGAAATATCTACATCTACCCAGGTCTGCCCCATCAATCCTTGTGGGTTTAGAGGGAAAAAACCATTTAATTGCCCATCTAAATTTACGGTAGTTACAAAATCCCACACAATGTTCTCATTTGGGTCTTTTGCATTGGTCGATTTTACCAAAATAATTCCTCCATTTCCAGCTCCAGTTATATAAAGATCCCCACTTTTATCTACTGCCAATGTTCCCCAAAATGGGTCTCCATCAATCATGAGGCAATCTTCAAATGTAAAACTCCCATCGGTGGAACGAGTAAATTGCCCAGGTTCGCATGTAGAAAAATTTGAGTTCCAATAGGAATAATTATTTTGATCCCCTATACCGCCACTTCTATCCATACGCATCCATTGTTTGTCTCCTCCTTTTGCAGGGAATGGCCCGGACCAAGCTACTCCTCCATCGGTAATTTGATATACGTCACATTCAAAAGTACCTTGAAGGCTATTGTAATAAAAATTTCCTTGTGCATCAAAGTCTAAGACAGGGTCTGACCTAAAAATACCGGGATTAATGACCCCGGGGAAAGTCCAAGTGAAACCTCCATCCAGTGAATACCCATAGCCGGCTTGTCTAAAATTGTTAGTTACGGTATCAAATTGTCTCCATCCAATAACCATGCGATTGGGATTGGTAGGATCTACTGCAATAGAGGGTTCATTACCTGCATCACCAATAATGTCCAATCCGTTGGCATCCACATTGACTTGGGAAGTAATAATGTCTGAAAAGCGAGCGCTATACCCTACTTGTCTTTGCATTACAGATTTATCTACCGAAACGTATTCATGATCCGGAACCTCATGGTGTTTATCGCGCAAAAGCTCTTGGCTTATTAGTTGAACGCCTGTAAAAAAGAGACAAGAAATTAATAGGGTAAATTGTATTTTCATAACTATTATTTTTTTTAAAAGTACAATATTTA
>JAGQZA010000031.1 GCA_020435805.1 Flavobacteriaceae bacterium | reverse complement strand
CGACGCTCTTCCGATCTTAATAAATCTTTTGTGTATTGTTCGCTTTCATAATGACCAATATCGGCCAAAAGCAACTTGTTTTCTGCAGAAAAAAAGTCGTGGTATTTTAAATCTGAAGTTACAAAGGCATCGGCGCCACTTGCTTTGGCAGCTTCCATAGCAAAGCTTCCGCTTCCTCCCAAAACGGCTACCTTTTTGATAGGTTTGCCCAAGGTTTTTGAATGGCGAATAACTCCCGTATGAAAAGTTTCTTTTAAAAGCTGAAGGAATTTTTCTTCTGAAATTTCTTTGGGAAGGACTCCCACCATCCCCATACCAATATGCTGATTTTGGTTTTCCAGCGTTGTTATCTCGTAGGCAACTTCTTCGTAAGGATGATTTTGAAACAAGGCCTGAAGTACCTTCGATTGTAAATGTTTTGGAAATATTACTCCAATTTGTGTTTCTTCTTCAAAATGAGTTTCCCCCTTTTTTCCTAAGGTAGGGTTAGAATCTTCATTACCTTCAAAACTTCCCAATCCTTGAATGTTAAAACTGCAATTACTGTAATTGCCAATAGCACCGGCACCTGCTTGAAACAAACTATTACGAAGTTTTTCGGAATCTTTGGTAGGTACAAAAGTGACTAACTTTTTGATGGTCCCTTCCTGTGGGATTAATATTTTTCGGTGACTTAAATTCAATTTTTCACAAATGGCTGCATTGACCCCATTCCATGCATTGTCCAAAGCCGTATGAATGGAAAAAATAGCGATGTCGTTTTTAATGGCTTTTAATACAGTTCGTTCTACATAAGTTTTGCCTGTTAGTTTTTTCAAGCCTTTAAAAATAATGGGATGAAAGCTTACTATTAAATTACATTTTTCTGCAATAGCTTCATCAACAACGGCTTCCAGTGTATCAAGAGTTACTAATATTCCTTTCACTTCAGCTTGTGGATTGCCCACCAACAAACCGGTATTATCAAAGTCTTCGGTATAGGAAAGTGGCGCTAATTCTTCTAAAACGGAAATTACCTCTGTAACAGTCATCTCTTATTTTTACGGTAAAGATAAAAAAGTATATTTTCGTGGTATGAACTTTCGGAAAATCTTGTATCCGTTTTCTATTTTGTACGATGGTGTTACCACCCTTCGTAATTTTGCCTATGACCATGGGTGGAAAGAAAGTACAGCGTATGAAATGCCTGTTATTTCGGTTGGAAATTTATCGGTAGGAGGTACAGGGAAATCGCCCATGGTAGAGTTGCTTATTTCGTTTCTGAAAGAAGACTATAAAGTGGCTGTGCTAAGTAGAGGTTATAAGCGAAAAACTTCCGGATTTTTAGAAGTTTTGCAAAATAGCACTGCCGAAGAAGTAGGGGATGAGCCCCTTCAGTTTAAGCATAAATTTCCTGAAGTTACCGTAGCCGTTTGTGCCAATAGAAGAGAGGGTATTGAAAAGCTACAAAAAAAAGCCGAAGTAATTATTTTGGATGACGCCTTTCAGCATCGAAAAGTAAAACCTGCTTTAAGTATTTTGCTAACTTCTTTTTCAAACCTTTTTTTGGAGGATTGTTTGTTGCCTGCCGGAAATTTGCGAGAGTCTCGAAAAGGAATGGAGCGAGCCAATATTATTGTGGTGACTAAAATTCCGGAGGGGACCCCGTATTCAAAATTACAAGAGATTCAATTTAAGATGCAGTTGCTACCGCATCAATCTTTGTATTTTTCAAAAATAGGATATGATGCAAAAATCTATGGGATTTCAGAAAGTTTGCCTTTAGAGTATTTAAAGGATAAACCATTTACTTTAGTAACAGGTATTGCAAATCCAATCCCTTTGTTAGATTTTCTGAAGGCAAAGAATTTCAGTTTTAGTCATAGAAAATTTCCAGACCATCATCATTTTTCATCTTCTGAAATTGAAAACTTAAAAAATGAAGAACTTATTCTAACTACCGAAAAAGACTATAAAAGGTTACAGGATAAACTTCAAAAGAAGGCTTTGTATTACCTTCCTATCACTACTGAATTTTTATACGTTGAAGCGTCTGCTTTTAAGAATGAGGTTTTGGAGAAATTAGAATCCTACCGATTGGATTAATTTTCTACCGGCATTTTTCTGTTTTCGAGCGTGCGGTAGATTTTTTCAAAAAACTCTTCAGTTTTAAACGGTTTTGGAATAATTTCATTGAATCCGGCACGATAAAAGTCGTCTAAGTTTTCATCGATAGTCACCGCTGTAAGCGCAATAACAGGAAGGGCTTTGTTGAATTTTCGAATTTCCTGAGTTGCTTCTATACCACTAATTCCGGGCATGTGAATATCCATAAGCACAATATCATACTCTTTTTCATGTACAAATTTTATGGCATCCGTTCCGTTGTCTGCAACATCGCACACCATTTTGTTTTTCTCCAAGATTTTCTTGGTAATCATTTGGTTGATTTTGTTATCCTCAACAACCAAGACTTTCTTGTTTTCAAGCGCCGCAAAATCCAGTTCACCTCCTTGGTTTCTTGAATCTTTGGTATCGGAATATTCTTCAGAAATAGTAAAATTAATATCAAACCAAAACTTGGAACCCTTTCCTAATTGACTCTCCAATTGTATTTTACTTCCCATAAGTTCCAGCAGATTTTTAACAATGGCAAGACCTAATCCTGTACCGCCAAATTTTCTGTTAATTTGAAGCGAAGCTTGTGAAAAGGATTCAAAAATGCTTTTTTGTTTTTTCTTGGAAATACCCACGCCATTATCCTCAATTTCAAAATGCAGCAGCACCCTGTTGTTGATTTCTTTCATTTTTTTAATACGAATGAAAACATCTCCATTTTGAGTAAATTTTAAAGAATTTCCAATTAAATTAATCAGGATTTGCGATAGCTTTAAAGGATCTCCCATGAGCTTACTGGGAATGCTTTCGTCGTATTCAAGATGAAGTTGGTTCTTTTTGTCATCGGCTGTTTTTTTCAACGCAATGAGTACATCATTAATACGCTTTTTAAGGTCGAAATCGGTTTTTTCAATTTCTACTTTATTGGCTTCAAGTTTATTGAGATCCAATATATTATTGATGAGAGATAGCAAATATTCTCCCGAAAATTTTAACGAATTAAGATGCTCTTTTTGATCGGGTTTCGGATTTTCCTCCAACAACAAATGGGTTAAGCCTGTAACTGCATACAAAGGTGTTCTCAACTCATGCGTGATGGTAGATAGAAATTGCGCTTTGGCTAGAGAAGCCTTTTCGGCTTTTTCTTTTGCCAATTGTAATTCGTTGTTTTTGTCTTGCAGCAAATCATTTGCTTTAGCTCGTAAATTGTTGTTTTTATATAAAGAAAGTGTAAGCAGTGATAAAATAACAATAAGGGCAATACTAAGCCCTGTGGTCATTTTTCCGAAGTTAATAGAACGTCTTTGCTTGTCGAGATCGGTTTGTTGCTTGTCTATAATTTCGTTATAATAACCGGCATCTCCTTCAGAATTGATTCCTTTGGAAATGGCATTCAGGAATATTTGATAAAGTGAATCATTTTTTTTCTCATAAATACTCATCTTTTCCTCGGCTAAAAGAAAATCATTTTCTTTAAGAGCAATGTAAGAGGCTATTTTGTAACTGTCTGCATCTAACTTTATAAAATTGTTAGGAGCAATAATTCCCTGTGCTTTTTCAAGGCTTATTTTTGCTTGTTGCAAGCCATTTGGAATATCCTCTTGGCGGCTACTTAAAAGGGCCTCTGCTTTACTTAAATAGGCATATGCTTCTTGATAATTAGCTTGGTTACTTTCAAAGATGGGTATAGCAGCATCCAAATAATTAATGGCTACTTTATAGTTGCGCTTTTTTAACTCTAAAACTCCATACCCCAATACCACATTGGCTCTGTCTTTTTCGTCATTATTTTTGGTAAACCAATTGTCGGCTTGCTTTAGCGCATCTTCCGCTTGCGAGAAGGCATTAATTTCTGAACTTATAAGCCCCAATAGGGTATAAGCTTCGGCAAGCTCACGTTCTTTGTTTGTTTTTTTGAGCTCTGCAATGAGTTTTTTTGCGGCCTGTTCGGCTTTTTTATAATTGTGAAGATAATAGTGTAACTGTGCAATGCTAAACTCTACATGGAGTTGTTCCTCTTTATTATTAAATACATGGGCAAGTTTATCTGCACTGGTTAAACTTACAAAGGCTTTATCAAATTCTTGCTTTTGAACATAGGCTCTTCCCTCGGCATGGTATTGTTTAATAAGTAGTAAAGTGTCTTTCACTTGTTGTGAAAACACTTGAAAACTTAAAAAAAATATCAGCCAAACAGGGGCTATCTTGCTATATTTTTTTATGAGGTAACTCATTTACTTCTACGTACTTCGCCGATAAATATAGTTATTTCCTCGAAATTTGTAAGATTAAATCTACAATTCTTGTAGAATAACCCATTTCATTGTCGTACCAACCAATAATTTTTACCATTTTTCCAATCACCGAAGTCATTTCACTATCAAAAATACAGGAGTGGGTGTTTCCTACAATATCTACAGATACAATGGGGTCTTGCGTGTATTGTAGAATAGATTTTAAGGAAGTTTCTGAAGCTTTCTTGAATGCCATATTTATTTCTTCAATAGAAGTCTCTCTGCTTACATTAAAGGTAATATCTGTAAGAGAACCATTGGCAACCGGAACCCGAATGCCACATCCGCCAATAACATTGGCCAAATCCGGAAAAATTTTGGTCAACGCTTTGGCTGCACCGGTAGTAGTGGGGACAATGGATTGTCCCGCAGCGCGAGCCCTACGTAAATCACGATGGGGCTGATCGTGTAAACTCTGATCGGTAGTATAGGAATGTACCGTAGTAATGTAAGCTTGTTCAATGCCGCAAAGTTCGTGAATTACCTTCAGCATAGGAGCGGCATTATTAGTCGTACACGAAGCGTTGGAAATAATGGTGTCTGAAGATTCCAAGGTAGCTTCATTTACACCTAAAACAATGGTTTTTATATTGTCATCCATGGGTGGCACCGAAAGAATAACTTTTTGAGCTCCTTTTTCAATGTGTTTTTGAAGAAAGTTTTTGGTTTTAAATTTTCCCGTGGCTTCAATCACTATATCCACCCCGGTCCAGTCGAGGTTATCTAATTCTTTTTCAGAAGTATATAGAAACGACGTATCATCTACATGAAGCTTTCCTTCAGAAAACATAACTTTATTAGGTAATACCCCATGAATACTGTCATATTTCAGCAAGTGTGCCATGGTGGTGCCATTGGCTATATCATTAACGGCAACTACCTTAATTTTGGGGTGATCAAGCAATAAACGAAAAAGAGTCCTGCCAATACGACCAAATCCGTTAATGCCAATGGTAATAGGTGTTTCCATTTAGGCGATGTGTTTATGGGCTTTGTAAGAAGAACGTACCAAGGCACCACTTTCTACGTGACGGAAACCCATGTTCAGACCAATTTGTTCATATTTTTTAAACTGCTCCGGAGTGATAAATTCTTTTACTGAAAGATGCCTTTTGGAAGGCTGTAAGTACTGCCCAAGGGTAACAATATCTAATCCTACATGGCGAAGGTCTTTTAGGGTTTGTATTACTTCGGCTTCGGTTTCACCCAGACCCAACATAATGCCACTTTTGGTTCGATTGATGCCTTGTTCTTTCAAATACCGAAGTACTTCCAAACTGCGTTCGTATTTTGCCTGTATGCGTACCTCGCGGGTTAAACGTTTTACGGTTTCCATATTATGGGAAACCACTTCGGGAGCTACTTCAATAATGCGGTCTATGTTTCGGGTGACCCCTTGGAAATCCGGAATGAGGGTTTCCAAAGTTGTTTCAGGATTCATCCTGCGTATGGCCTTTACCGTTTCGGCCCAAATAATAGACCCCATATCCTTTAAATCGTCACGATCCACCGAGGTAATTACCGCATGTTTAATGTTCATGATTTTTATAGAACGCGCCACTTTTTCGGGCTCTGCCCAATCCACGGTTTCGGGTCGTCCGGTTTTTACCCCACAAAAACCACAAGAGCGGGTACAGATATTTCCCAGAATCATAAAGGTTGCTGTTCCTTCGGTCCAACATTCGCCCATATTGGGACAACTTCCGGAAGTACAAATAGTATGTAGATTGTATTTATCGACCAAGCCGCGAAGCTCGGTGTATTTTTGTCCGGTAGGGAGTTTTACTCGCAGCCATTTAGGCTTGGGGGCAGGTTTGGGAGGTGTGGCAATAGGTGTTTCCATAGCTGGAACAAAGATACGATTTTAAAATTCCAAATAGTAATTTGGGATATTTATTAAGAAATCAAATACCAAACACTAAACCCAATTAACATTATAATTCCCAAAATGCTATACCCTTTTAAAAATGTTGAAGGTCGTGCTGCCTCGGGAGCATGCCTTCCGGTAAGTAACAGATAGCTAATAATAGCATAAAAAGGTGCGGTTAAAAAAGACAGTACCGTGGCTATTTCTATCAACAGTCCCATTTCGGAAACAAAAAAGAAAAAGATAGCAAGGGTTCCCGTAATGAGCACTAATAGCCAAGCCAAATACCCGTGGGTGAAGGTTTTTTTAAAGAGTAATTCGCTGCTAATATGCATTACCCGTGGAGAGGCATCCAAGGTGGTTAAGGTAGTACTAAGCATAGTAGCCAGAGCAGCGATACCAATAATCAATTTTGCCCAATCACCCAAACTTGCCGTGTACATTCCAATTAACTGATTGGCAAATTGGGTTCCGTTACTCGAAAAACTTTCACCACTGCCATACATCACCACAGCCCCTAACGCCACAAAACAAATACCTAAAAAAATGGTAGCGATAAAACCCACATTAAAATCGAAAAGAGAGTCTTTAAATTTTATATCGGGATTCAATTTTTGTTTTTCAACGGTCCAGATAGATTGCCAAATGGTAATATCTAAGGGTGCGGGCATCCACCCCATAAAAGCAATAAGAAAAGCAACGCCTAAACTATCTTCGGGGAGAATTTGTTGCACGGAAAGTGTGACTTCAAAACTGGAAAAGGCAATTACCACTGCTGCTACCGTACTTAAAGTCAATACAATCACAATATATTTCATTAACGAATCCAATACCTTGTATTTGCCTAACAATAAAATGAAAAAGCAACTTGAAGTCACCAACGTAGTCCACAACACTAAAGTACCACTTTCAAATAGGGAAGAGGCAATGCCTGCAGTAACAATGGTCACGGCTGTTTGAATGGTAAACATAGTGGCAAAAGTGATGATGAAGTAGGCCACTAGCACCCACTTGCTCATTTTGGCATAGCCTTGTAATAAATTTTCACCCGTGGCCGAAGCATAGCGGGGGCCAAACTGAAAAAAGGGGTATTTTATAATATTTATAAGGAGCAAAGCCCAAAGGAGCCCCAAGCCAAAATCGGCTCCTGCTCGGGTAGATTGAACCAAATGCGAAACGCCTATTGCCGCACCTGCAAATAGAAAACCGGGGCCAAATTTTTTAAGAAGTTGTGTCAACTTTTTTGATTTTCGGTGATGATTTCGGCCAGAAGTTTTTTGGCACGAAGCAAACGTACCTTTACATTACTGAGCGGTTCTTCCAGTTGGTCTGAAATTTCAGTATAACTCATTTCCTGAAAATACCTCAGGTTAATAATCTCTTGATAATGCGGTTTTAACTGTTTAATAAAACGTAATAGTTCGGCTAAGTTCTGCTCCGTAATGAGTTGGTCTTCTTGCGACGGACTTTGATCGGGAATTTTTTTGACAATTTCCACACTGGCATCGGTGGTTTGCTCATAAATGGAAGCGTTTTTCTTTCGGGTTTTGTCTATTTGAATATTTTTTGAAATGGCCACCAACCACGTTCCAAAGTTGTAGTTTTCATCAAAAGTTTCAATCTTGTCAAAGGCTTTGGCAAAAGTTTCAATGGTAATATCTTCGGCATCATGTTCATTGTTTACACGCTTTAACTGAAAGCCGTAAACCAAATTCCAAAAATGATTCAATAAAAAGTTAAAGGCATTTTGTTTACCTTCTTTTGCTTTTTTTATGTGCTTCAGAATAGCTTCTTCGGTTATTTCCACCTTTTTGGTTTTGAAAAGGAATTGGAAATAAAGATAGTTAATTGAATGAAAACTAAAAACAGTTCCCATAACGGAATCCATGGAAGTAAATCATGTTCCTTTAGTAATTTCATTCCTTTGCCAATAAAGATATATTGTAGCGTAAAGCGGAAGATGGTAAAGGCCAGCGGAATTTTCCAATCTAAAAAAACAAAAGATGCAATAGCCAAAAGCCAAAAAAGTAAACTACTTATAAAATACAATCCTAAAAGAGTTTTGTGATTGCTTTTGTAATGTGATGCGGTGGTAATATGGCGTCTTTTCTGAAGAATCCAATCTGAAAAAGTCTTTTTTGGGGTGGAATAGGTAAAGCTGCCCGCTGTAAAACACAAAGCCGTATTTGTTTTAGTTGCCACTTCGTTTACAAACAAATCGTCATCCCCCGAAGCTATTTGCATATGACTCATAAAACCTCTATTGTCGTAAAACAACTTACTGGTGTAGGCCAAATTACGCCCTACTCCCATATAGGGGAAACCCACTTTAGCATACGAAAAATACTGAAGGGCTGTCATCAATGTTTCAAACCGGATTAGCTTATTCAAAAACCCTTTTTCTTTTTGGTAGGCACCATAGCCTAAAACCAATTGCTTTTCTTCTGAAAAATGACTTACCATGTGCCGTATCCATTGGTTGCCGGCCGGTTGGCAATCGGCATCGGTAAAGAGCATGCGCTGGTGTACGGCTCTCTTAATCCCTAGCGTAAGGGAATATTTTTTATTACTCCAAAAGGCTTCATTATTTTCAATGGTAACGGTATGGACTCTTGGGTCTTCTTTGGCAAAAGTTTCAATGATGTCCTGCGTTTCGTCTATAGAAGCGTCGTTAATTAAAATAACTTCAAAATGAGGATAGTCCTGTGCTAAAATGAGAGGGACATTTTTCTTTAAATTTTCGGCTTCGTTTTTGGCGCAAATAATAACAGAAACGGGATAATTTTCCTGAGTATCAATTTCTGAAGGAATTGACATAGAAAATTTTGAAAATAAAATGAAATAAGCAGTGTTAACTAAAACTACCGCAATAAAGAGGTAAAGTAGCAGCATAGGCTACGGGATAAATTATTTTTTTGAATTTTCGTTACACGTACTGAATTGATCGGGGGTCTTCCCACAAAACCCACATGCTTCACCGTCTTTGTTTAAAAAAGGGCTCTGACTGGCACAGGTTCCGGCAAATTTTCCATCTTTTTTTGCCCAAAGTTTAATTCCAATTCCCGCAACGGCAAGGAGTAATAAAATAAGTGTAATAACTAAAATTCCCATACTGAAGTTTTGTGGTGCAAAAATACAATCTTTCTTGCTCTTTTGGTAAGAATTTGAGTATTTTTAAACCCATTAAAATGAAATTTTATGCACATTTCCAAACGTATTTTTTATGTAAGTGTTATGGCACTTATGTTCGTGTCTTGCAAAAATGACCCAAAAGAGGAAACTACCGTTTCTGAAACTACAACTACACAAAAAGTTTCCAAAAAAATATTAACCGAAGAAGATAAAAAAGTGCTTGGCAGTGTGTTAGTTAAAATTATGACTGCGCCCGAGTTAAAATCTTTCTCCAGTGCATGCGTTACCGTTCAAGTAACCGATTTGCTTTCAAAAGAACAAGGCCCTTTTACCGTTTTAGGACCTACCAATGCAGCTTTTGAAGTAATTCCGAAGGCTACGATGACCCCATTTTTAAAACCTCAAAACAAGGCAAATTTTGAAAAACTGATTAAAAACCATATTGTTAAAGGAAATTTTTCTTCCGAAGTTTTACTGAAACAAATTGAAAAGAATGGAAGTTTGGAGTTGGAAACTTTAGGTGGGGCTAAGCTAATGGCTACACAAAGCGGAAATGATATTATTATTACCGATGCCAATGGGAAAAAGGCTACATTACATGCCAAAAACATGGAAGGAGGCAATGGTTGGGTACATACCTTGGATGCGGTATTGAATATTAAGTAGTTTTAAATTACCGTTACTTCGGGCTCTATATAAATTCCAAAAAGGGCTTTTACCTTTTCTTGAATGGCTATAGCTAATTCCCAAATTTCTGTGCCTGTGGCATTCCCATAATTTACAAGAACCAATGCTTGGTTTTTATGCACTCCCGCATCGCCGAAGCGTTGCCCTTTAAATCCGGCTTTTTCAATAAGCCATCCCGCCGGAATTTTAAATTGGGTAGCAGATACTTCATAAAAAGGGGCTTCGGGAAATTGCAAACGAAATTGGTTAAAATCAGTTGCAGAAATGACAGGGTTTTTAAAAAAACTACCACTGTTTCCTAATTCCTTTGGGTTGGGGAGTTTCGATTTACGTATGGCGATTACTGCTTCCGATATATCTTTGATGGTAGGATTTTGAATGTGTTTTTGTTCCAATTCCTTCTGAATATCTCCATAGGAAGTTTTCAGCAGATGGTCTTTTTTGGTCAACCGAAATTGTACCGAGGTAATAATATAATTTCCTCTTTCGGAGGTTTTAAAAATTGAATCGCGGTACCCAAATTGGCATTCGTCTAAACTGAAAGTTCGCTCCTGTAAGGTTTTTTTATGAAGGGCATTACAACTTTCAAACACATCTTTCAGTTCCACGCCATAGGCCCCAATATTCTGAATGGGAGCCGTTCCTACATTTCCCGGAATTAACGATAAATTTTCAATACCTCCCCAATGGTTTGCGATGCAATATTGAACAAATTCATGCCAATTTTCGCCTCCGTTAGCTTCCACAAAAACGTGAGATTCATTTTCAGAAACTACGGTAATTCCTTTCAAATTAATATGAAGTACCAAAGCATCAATATTCTTGGTTAAAAGAATATTGCTGCCACCTCCCAGAATAAAAGTTTCGTTACCTTTTTCCGAAGAAAGTATTTGTTTTAATTCATCTATGGATGTAACTGAAGCAAAATATCTTGCCTTACAATCGATGCCAAAGGTGTTGAAATTTTTAAGCGATTTGTGTTCTTCAATCTGCATTAATTGGGGTATTGTTCCAAGGCTACTTTTAGAATTTCTACGGCTTTAATCAAACTTTCCTTGTTAAGAACATAGGCAATACGAACTTGGTTAAGGCCTACTCCCGGGGAGGAATAAAATCCGGCTGCCGGAGCCACCATAACGGTTTCTCCGTTTAAATCGAAGGATTCTAAGAGCCACTGTGCGAAGTCGTCACTATTTTTAACGGGAAGTTCTACGATACAATAAAATGCCCCTTTTGGGATACCTATTTTTAATCCCGGAATGGCTTGTAAATGCTTTACAAGTGTATCTCTTCGTTCACTATATTCTTTAATGACATCGTCAAAATAGCTTTGCGGTGTTTCCAGAGCCGCCTCACTGGCAATTTGTGCAAAGGTGGGCGGACTTAAACGTGCCTGTGCAAACTTTAAAGCAGTAGCAATGACCTTGGGGTTTTTGGAAACCAAACACCCAATTCTGGCACCGCACATGCTATATCGTTTGGAAACAGAATCGATAATAATTCCATAGTCTTCCATTCCAGTTTCTTCTAAAATAGAATAGTGTTTCAATCCATCGTAGGTAAATTCCCTATAGACTTCATCGGCAACTAAAAACAAATTATGCTTTTTTACTATGCTGCAGAGCGTTTGAATCTCTTCTTTGGAATACAAATACCCAGTTGGATTCCCGGGGTTACAAATAAGGATTGCTTTAGTTTTGGGAGTGATTAATTTTTCAAACTCTGCAATAGGAGGAAGGGCAAAATTATCTTCAATTTTTGAAATAACAGGAACAATACTTACTCCCGAAGCCGTGGCAAACCCATTATAATTGGCATAAAAAGGCTCCGGAATAATAATTTCATCACCCGCATCACAAAGCGTTCCCATGGCAAAGAGTAATGCTTCGCTTCCACCGGTAGTAACAATAATATCTTTAGCTTCAACAGTAATATTTTTGCTTTTGTAATACCCTGCAATTTTTTTTCTATAATCTTCACTACCTTCTGAACGTGTATAGGCTAAAATTTCAAGAGAGTGAGTAGCTACTGCATCCATCGCCACCTGTGGGGATTTAATATCGGGTTGACCAATATTTAAATGATAGACAGTTTTATTTTGTTTATAGGCTTTTTCAGCAAAAGGAACCAGTTTCCTTATAGGGGATTCTGGCATGTGCTGACCTTTGGAAGATATAGAAGGCATGATTTATAAAATTAGACCGCAAAGTTGCGAAATATTATTAAAATTTCAGAAAATGAAATCTCTTTTGTCATAAATTTTATATCTTTTCATAGCATGTTTACTATAAAGCAACTAACCTTTCTACTACAACTTATAGGGCTCTTTTTCATTGGGCAAACCATGATGTTTTCTCAGGGAAAATTTCTATTACCAAAAGGGCAAGAAAAGGACAAAATTAAGTTTGAACTACTTAATAATCTAGTGGTGGTTCCAGTGGAAGTAAACGGCAAGGAGCTTACATTTATATTAGATACCGGTGCCAGAAACTCCATGCTTTTCAGCCTTTCTGAAATAGATTCTATAGAAGTTAAAAATGTATCTCCTATCAAGATTCGAGGTTTTGGAACAGGAGGTACTGTAAATGCGCTCAAAAGCTCGGGCAATAAAATACAAATAGGGGATGCGGTTGATAACAACCATACCCTCTATATTATATTTGATGAGTCTATTAATTTTTCCCCAAGGATGGGCATACCGATTCATGGTATTTTGGGATACGATTTCTTTAAAGATTTTATCGTTAAAACCAATTATACTTCAGAAGAGCTAACCATTTTTAACCCAAACCTCTATACAGAGAGAAATTGTAAAAAATGTGTGACCTTGCCTATTTTTCTAAAAGAAAACAAACCCTATCTAAATACCCCAATTGTTCACGATAATGACACTACCTCTGTAACGCTATTAATAGATTCGGGGGCAAGTGATGCTTTGTGGCTCTTTAATGAATCATGGAGTATTAAAGAAAATCCTAAAAATTATTTTGATGATTTTTTGGGTTTAGGTCTTAGTGGTGGCATTTTTGGTAAAAGAGCTAAGCTTGACGGAATACTTTTTGGGAATTATAGTTTTGAAAGTTTAAATGTCTCTTTTCCGGAGCGAGAAGCATTGCAAGAAATTGTGTTGTTCGATGAAAGGGATGGGAGTATTGGTGGGGAATTGTTAAAGCGATTTACAACCATTATAGATTATAGCCATGGCAAAATAATTTTACAAAAGAATCGCTTTTATAAAACGCCTTTTCATTACAATATGGCGGGTTTGGTAGTAGAACATGATGGATTAGTTTCTGTAGGTAGCTTTTCGAAATCTGGAGAAATTAGTTTGGAGCCCGGTACAAGTTCTGCCAACAATGCTATTGAAATACGCGTCAACCCAATTCTCAATTTTTTCTTGGCTCCAAGGTATATAATTGCCGAGGTTCGAGAAGGTTCTCCCGCAGCTATGGCCGGAATTCAAAAAGGAGATGAGGTAATTGCAATAAACAACAAACCGGCTTATAAATTTAAGCTGTTTGAAATCACCGAATTGTTTACTTCTAAAAGCAATCGAAAAATTTTTATGGAAATAAAACGCAACGGAAAAATTTTAAAAATGAAATTTCTTTTGAAAGAAGTGATATAAAAAAAACCGCTCCATGAGCGGTTTTTTTATATTGTAAAAATTTTGGCTTTTAATTTTCCAGCACACTTTTATTGTCCAGCACTTCTCCTTTAATCTTTAAAGCTTTAATAGGCTCTGTTGCGTTTGAATATACAGTTACGGTTTTTCTAATAGGTCCTACACGATTGGTATCGTATTTTACCTTTATTTGCCCTGTTTTTCCGGGAGCAATAGGGTCTTTAGGTTTTTCAGGAACAGTACAACCACAACTGGATTTAACATCACTTACAATTAAGGGCTCTGTTCCGGTATTAGTAAATTCAAAAACACGCACACCATCACTTCCTTTTGCAATTTCACCATAATCTACGGTATCCGATTTAAACTCAATTTTTGCCTGTGCTTGCACCGCAAAACTTACCAATGCAACTACGGCAACTAAGATGATTTTTTTCATGGTTTATTATTTTAGGGTTACTAAAGTAGGTAACTTTTGTTCAAACTGCAAAATAAGTTATTCACTTTTATAATCTTTAACTTATACCTACTTTTGCAAACTACTTTTCAAAAATTAGACCAAAAATGGCTTTGGACTCAAAATACAGTGCAAAAAATGTTGAAGACCAGTGGTATAACTACTGGATGGAAAATAACTATTTCCACAGCGAGGTAAATGAAAAAACTCCTTACACCATTGTAATTCCACCTCCCAATGTTACGGGAGTGCTTCACATGGGGCACATGCTCAATAATACCATTCAGGATGTATTAATACGTCGTGCACGTTTAAAGGGGTTTAATGCTTGCTGGGTACCCGGAACCGATCATGCCTCTATTGCCACCGAAGCCAAAGTTGTTGCTAAACTTAAAGAAGCAGGAATTGAAAAAAATAGCCTCACTAGAGACGAATTTCTGGAACATGCTTGGGAATGGACCCATAAACACGGTGGAATTATTCTTGAACAACTTAAAAAGTTAGGTGCCTCTTGCGATTGGGAACGTACTAAGTTTACCATGGATGAAGATCTTTCGGCGTCGGTGATAAAAGTGTTTGTAGATTTATACAAGAAGGGTCATATTTATCGTGGTTACCGAATGGTAAACTGGGATCCTCAAGCAAAGACTACACTTTCCGACGAAGAGGTTATTTACGAAGAAAAACAAGGAAACCTCTATTATTTAAAATATCAAATTGAAGGAAGTAACGATTTTGTAACTATTGCCACCACCCGTCCCGAAACCATATTGGGAGATACCGCTGTGTGTATTAACCCCAATGATGAACGTTACTTTCATTTAAAAGGAAAGAAAGTGATAGTTCCCATCTGTAATCGAGTTGTTCCTATTATTGAAGATGAATACGTTACTGTAGAATTTGGAACAGGATGTTTAAAAGTGACTCCGGCTCATGACGAAAACGATAAAATGTTAGGGGATAAGCACAGGTTGGAAATCATTGATATTTTTAATGATGATGCTACCCTAAATAGCTTCGGAATGCATTACCAAGGGAAAGATCGTTTTGTCGTTCGAAAGGAAATTGTAAAAGAATTAGAAGGACTTGGTGTTATTGCCAAAATTGAGCAACACAACAACAAGGTAGGAACCAGCGAACGTACCGGAGCCGTGATTGAACCCAAATTAAGCGACCAATGGTTCCTAAAAATGAAGGAATTAGCGCAACCTGCTTTGGATGCGGTTTTACAGAAGGATATTCAATTGGTTCCCGAAAAATTTATCAATACCTATCGCCATTGGATGGAAAACGTTAGGGATTGGAATATTAGTCGCCAGTTGTGGTGGGGACATCAAATTCCAGCTTGGCACGATACGAAAGGAAATTTTGTGGTAGCAAAAACACAAAATGAAGCATTAGAAATTTATAAAAACAAGTTCAAGGAACTATTTAATGACCAAACGCAACTTACTCAAGATGAAGATGTTTTAGATACTTGGTTTTCTTCTTGGCTATGGCCAATTTCTGTTTTTGATGGCTTTAAAAATCCTGAAGGAAAAGACATTAATTATTATTATCCTACCAACGATTTAGTTACTGCACCAGAAATTTTATTCTTTTGGGTGGCAAGAATGATTATTGCTGGTTACGAATATCGAAATGAAAAGCCATTTTCAAATGTATATCTAACTGGAATTGTACGAGATAAACAAGGACGAAAAATGTCTAAGTCATTAGGCAACTCACCCGATCCAATTGACTTAATTGAAAAATATGGTGCTGATGGTGTTAGAACAGGAATGCTATTCTCCTCTCCTGCTGGCAACGACTTACC
>JAGQZA010000030.1 GCA_020435805.1 Flavobacteriaceae bacterium | reverse complement strand
AAATACTAAAATAGGTTTCACGATAAGACGTAAAAGCCCCAAAACAATTGCCACAATAATCGCTGCCCAATAGTTTACTACCTCTACTCCAGGGAGGATGTAGGCTATAATCATGACCGCAACAGCGGTAAGTAATAGTTTAAGAATGGTTTGCATAGTAACAGGTTTAGCCCCCTCTTTTATCCTCACCTGAGAGGAGAAGACAGGGTTATTTAATTTTCAATGAAAGATAAGGTTTTTTCATAAAATTCTTTAGGATTTTCAGCATGAAGCCAATGTCCTGCTTTTGAAATGGTCTCAATTTTTGAACTTGGGAAGTGTTTTTTTATTAAAATTTCATCCATAGCATCAATATATCCGGATTTTTCTCCCTTCAGAAAAAGGGTTTCTTTTTCAAAAAGGGCTTCCTCTGTAAGGGTATTCCCTACGGTATCATACTTTTCAATAAGTATGGGCAAATTTATTCGCAATGCTAATTTGCCTTTTTCTATCCAGTATAAATTTTTCAGCAAAAATTGCCGCACTCCCCATTGTGGAATATAGTTAGAAAGCTCCCTATCTGCTTCTTCGCGCGAAGTTATTTTATCAAAATTTAAAGACGAAAGTCCTTTTAAAATATCCTGATGGTGCGGCGGATAGGCTTTAGGGGCAATATCTGCCACGATTAATTTTGAAACCTTTTCGGGGTAGGTTGTAGCAAATTCCATAGCCGTTTTTCCACCCATGGAATGGCCTAACAAAACGATATTTTCCAGATTAAAATGGTTGCAATAGGCTTTTAAATCTTCACCCATGGCTTCATAGGTAAATATATCGCTATGAAAACTACGCCCATGATTGCGTTGATCTACCAAATGCACTTGATACCCTTGCGCTGCCCATTGTATCCCTAAGGATTTCCAATTATCGCCGGAACCTAAAAATCCATGAAGAATTACAAAGGGAACCCCTTCTCCCAAAATTTGTGAGTGTAGTAGCATTAGTGAAGTTTTTGAAGGTATTGTTTAACTACACTTTCCAGTCCTTGATACAGTGCTTCGCAAATAAGGGCATGACCAATGGAAACCTCTAATAAATGAGGGATATTTTCTTTAAAAAATTGAATGTTGTCTAATGACAAATCATGACCTGCATTGATTCCCAAACCCAATTCGTGTGCTCTTATAGCACACTGGGTGTAAGGCTCAATAGCCTTTTTATTTCCCAAACTGTATTGGTGTGCAAATGCTTCGGTGTAAAGTTCAATTCTATCGGTTCCGGTAGCAACAGCGCCTTCAATCATATCTAGTTTTGGATCTACAAAAATGGAAGTGCGAATTCCGTGGTTTTTACATTCGGCAATAATTTCCTTTAAATACGCTTGGTGTTTTACGGTGTCCCAACCTGCATTGGAAGTGATGGCATCTACTGCATCCGGAACTAATGTAACTTGGGTAGGCTTAATTTTGAAAACCATATCCAAAAATTGATCCATAGGGTTTCCTTCAATATTGTACTCGGTAGTGACAATGGGCTTTAAATCGTATGCATCTTGGTATTTAATATGTCGCTCATCGGGTCGGGGATGAATGGTAACCCCTTGCGCCCCAAATTTCTGAACATCCTTTGCCACCTGTATCACATTTGGCAAATTCCCACCGCGTGCATTGCGAAGGGTTGCAATTTTATTAATGTTTACACTTAATTTTGTCATGTTTAAAACTTAGTTTACAAAAATACAAAGTTGAAAAGCCATTTGGCACGGTTATTTTAGTAATTTGCATAAAAATTGAAGTGTGGATATTCAAAATTATATCATAAACGACCTGAAACCTTTTGACAGTAATGATTTGCTGAAACAAGTAAAAAATGCCTTTAACCAACTTACCTTTTCGCATATCCCTGTCACTGAAGAGGGCGTTTTTATAGGATGTATTTCTGAAACCGATGCCCATTGTTTTGATGGGGATAAAAAGCTACAAGATTATCGCTATGCTATTGAACCGTTTTATGTTACCCTACATACCAATTGGCTGGATATTTTAGAAGCTTTTGCTCAAAAAGGAGCTAATATTATGCCTGTTTTAGGCGAAAATGGAATCTATTTGGGGTACTATGAACTTAGTGATATCATGGATCTTTTCAACGAAACTCCTTTTTTAAGTGAATCTGGAGGCATTATTGTCGTTGAAAAAGGAAGTCACGACTATTCCTTCAGTGAAATTTCCCAGATTATCGAATCTAATGACGGCAAGGTGCTTGGAGCTTTTATTTCAAAAATTGAAAACGATATTACGCAAACTACTATTAAAATTGGTCATTCGGGAATGAACGCCATCGCACAGACCTTTAGAAGATATGGGTATCATGTAGTTTCTGAACATGAAGAAGACAAAATGAATGAAGAGCTGAAAGAACGATCTGATTATCTCAATAAATACCTAAATATCTAAAAATGAAAATTGGGATATACGGGCAATTTTATCATAAAGATTCAGAAAAATACATTCAGCTTATTTTGGATGTGCTTCAAAAAAATGGAGTCGAGGTTTATATTGAAGAGGGATTTCTGAAAATTATAGAGCAACACGAAGGTATTTCCACTCCGGTAAGCAGTATAGAAACCTTCAAAGAACTTGATTCTTCTTATAATTTCTTTTTAAGTATTGGCGGTGACGGAACGTTATTGAAATCGGTCACTTTTGTTCAAGATTTGGGCATTCCTATTGTGGGCATCAATACGGGCCGATTGGGTTTTTTAGCCACCATACCCAAGGAAACTATTACCCAAAGCATTCAAAACTTACTGGAAGGAAAATATCAAATTTCTGAAAGAAGTCTTCTTTCTATTGAAACAACACCTCAAAACCAAGAACTTCTGGAACTTAATTTCGCCCTTAATGAAATTGCTGTAAACCGAAAAAATACTACCTCCATGATTAAAGTGGAAACCCAAGTAGATGACGAATATTTAACTACCTACTGGAGCGACGGTCTTATTATAGCTACCCCTACAGGATCTACAGGATATTCATTAAGTTGCGGAGGGCCTGTGATGGATCCGGAAACTAACAGTTTTATTATTACCCCAATAGCTCCGCACAATCTAAATGCAAGGCCTTTAGTATTGCCGGATACCTCTATTATTTCTCTAAAAGTTTCTGGAAGGGAAGAAAGCTATTTGGTTTCTTTGGACTCTCGTATTGCTACACTAACCAATGACACCGAAATTACCGTTAAAAAAGCGACTTTTACCATTAAAATGGTACAAATGGAAGACAGTTCGTTTATAAAAACACTCCGCGAAAAATTGCTATGGGGAGAAGACAAGCGCAATTAAACAATAAAATACTGTAATTCTTGTTTTACACACTGTACTAATTTGCTGAAACTATGGCGAAGCAAAGTTAATTGTTATATTTGCAAACTTTTAGAGAATATGAGGTACTTTTTAGCGGTATTTTTAATTGTAAGTGGTGTTTTAATATCGAATTCGCAGACCTATGAAATTGGAGGGTTTTTAGGGGGTGCTAATTATATTGGAGACATTGGAAAAACAAGCTATATAGCCCCCAACAACCTTGCTTTTGGAGGAATTTTTAAATGGAATCGCAGTGCTCGACATGCTTTTAGAGGAAGTATTATTGTAGCCGAGATACGGGGGGATGATGCAGAATCTGGAGAGGAACGAAGAAAGCAAAGAGGGTATTCATTCAATAATACTATTGTGGAAGCTTCGGTGGGTCTAGAATATACTTTTTGGGAGTTCAATATTCATTCCGGATACCCGGAATCTACCCCCTATCTTTATACAGGACTTACCTATTTTGGGTATAACGCCCTTTACAAGAGACACAATACCAATGTTTTTGTTAATTATGATTCTGCTGGAACTATAGCAATACCTATGGTTATTGGATACAAAGCTACGTTAGGTTCAAAGTTTGTTATTGGTTTTGAAATAGGTGCCAGATATACCTTTACAGACAACTTAGACGGAAGCAATCCCACAGGGGGGCTTGCCGACGAGGAAATCCTGAAATTTGGAAATATAAATAGTGATGATTGGTATGTATTTACCGGCGTTACCCTAACAGTTATGTTTGGCAGAAAACCATGCTATTGTAATTTTTAAATGGATTTATTAAGCCAAATAAACAAAGAAAGACTTCCTAAACACCTTGCCGTGATCATGGACGGCAATGGTCGTTGGGCAAAAAAGCAGGGGCTCTTTAGAACCTTTGGTCATGAAAATGGAACCAAAGCCGTTCGGGAAATTGTAGAAGCCTGTGCGCAACTGCCTATTCCGTATCTTACGTTGTACGCATTTTCTACCGAAAATTGGAGCCGTCCAAAAATTGAAGTAGAAACGCTTATGAAGCTTTTGGTCTCATCGTTAAAAAATGAAATTAAAACGCTTCAGGATAACCAGATAAAACTTAATGCAATAGGAAATCTGGAAACCCTTCCCAAGAAAGCGCGCAAAGAATTGCTGGATGTTATTGAAAAAACAAAATTCAACTCTCGCATGACATTAACACTAGCTCTTAGCTATGGTTCCAGAGAAGAAATAATAAAAACTATTCGAGAGATTAGCGACAAAGTTAAAAATAACATAATTTCGCCATCTAATATTGATGAATCGGTTATAAATAATCATCTTTACACCCGTGATTTACCCGATGTAGATTTATTGATTAGAACTAGTGGTGAATTGCGAATAAGCAATTTTCTTTTATGGCAAATTGCCTATGCCGAATTGTATTTTACAGATACCCTTTGGCCAGATTATAGAAAAGACCATCTTTTTGAAGCGATTATCAACTATCAACAAAGAGAAAGAAGATTTGGAAAGACCAGCGAACAACTTGAATCATAACATACTGAAGCGATTTTACAACCTCTACTACTGCATTTTATTTTTTGCGGTTTTTTCAACTTTCTCGCTTTCAGCCCAGAAAAAGGAGCTAGACGCCGGAACCCGTTATAGCATTAGAAGTATTACCGTAACCGGTGCCCAAAATTTCAATGAAAGTACCGTTATTGCCTTTACAGGGCTTAAAATAGGAGATAGAATTTACATCCCCGGAGAAAAATTAAGTTCTGTTACTAAAAAACTATGGGAGCAAAATCTCTTTAGTGATATTGCCTTTTATGTAACCAATATTGATGGAGACGAGGTTGATCTTGAACTTTATATTGTAGAGCTCCCAAAACTCAATGAAGTATCTATAAAAGGGGTTCGGAAAGGGAAAGTAAAAGAAATTGTTAAAGACAACAACTTGGTAAATGGTACAAAAATTACTAAAAACCTTATTACCACTACCAAAAATTATATTATTAACAAATACCGCGACCAAGGGTTTTTCAATACCAACGTTATTGTTTCTACCACCCCGGTAAAAGATTCTACCGGCGTAGAAACAGGTCAGGATATGAAGATTGAAATTAATAAAGGGAAGCGAGTTAAGGTGAAATCAATCACTTTTGAAGGAAATGAGCAATTAAAAGATAGGAGACTTCGCAGGTTTATGAAAAATGTGAAGCAAAAAAACGCCTTACGCATCTTTAAAAAATCGAAATACACCGATGCCAATTTTGAAGAAGACAAAGCAACCTTAGTCCAAAAGTATAAGGAAAACGGTTTTAGGGATGCTCGTGTAATTAAAGATACGCTGATTGTTATCAACCAAAAAAATATTGCTTTAAACTTGGAAGTAGAAGAAGGGAAGAAGTACTATTTTGGTGACATTCGCTTTATTGGAAATAGTATTTATACAGATAAATTACTGAAACAATATTTAGGAATAAAGAAAGGAGATATCTACAATGGGACCTTATTACAGGAGCGCATAGAAGACAAAACAGAACCTGATGCTGCAGACCTAACCAACCTTTATCAAAACGAAGGGTACCTGTTTTCACAAATTAATCCTGTTGAAGTAGCTGTTAGAAACGATACTATTGATTTTGAAATTCGAATTAGAGAAGGGAAACTAGCCTATTTTGACCATGTTACTGTTATTGGAAACGATAAAACCAATGACCATGTTATTTACAGAGAATTACGAACCCGTCCCGGGCAAAAATACAGTAAGCGTAATGTAATTAGAACCATTAGAGAATTAGGCCAATTAGGGTATTTTGATCCAGAGCAGCTTTCTCCCAACTTTAAAAATGTGGACGCCAACAACGGTACACTGGACATGGAATATTCGGTAGTGGAGAAAGGTTCCAGCCAGATTGAGCTACAAGGAGGTTATGGCGGGGGTGGCTTTGTAGGAACTTTAGGCTTATCATTTAACAACTTCTCCTTACGTAATATTTTTAAAGGTGAAGCTTATAAACCTATCCCCATGGGAGATGGTCAGCGATTATCATTGCGGGCACAGGCAAGTACTTTTTATCAAACCTATAGCCTTTCGGTTACCGAACCTTGGTTAGGGGGTAAAAAACCTGTTCAGTTAAACACATCGTTTTCACATACCATTCAATATAGATACGATTTTGTAAACAGAGAACGAGACAAAGACCAACGTTTCTTAATTACGGGCGGATCGGTAGGTATTGCGCAACGTTTAAAATGGCCCGATGATTATTTTCAATTATCGCAAGCTATTAGTTTTCAGCATTACAACTTAAAAAATTACAATACAGGCTTATTTACCTTTGGCGACGGTTTTTCAAATAATCTTGCATTTACTATAGGTTTCGCAAGAAACAGTACCGACTTAAACCCTATTTATCCTAGAAGCGGCTCAGACTTTAGCTTAAGTGCAAAACTTACCGCTCCTTACTCTTTATTTAATGGGGTTGATTACAAAGCTTTGACAGAAGAACGTAGTGAATTGGAAAGCATTATTAATTCTAATACCTCTAACGAAACTGAAGTGGTTAATGCCCGTGAAAGACGTTCTGAAATAGACCAAACCCGCTTTAACTGGTTAGAATATTACAAAGTAAAATTTCAGGCTACTTGGTACTCTAGTATTGTAGGGGATTTGGTGCTAAGACCAAAAGCTGAATTTGGATTTTTAGGTGCATACAATAACGATAGAGGAATCCCTCCTTTTGAACGTTTCTTTGTGGGAGGTGATGGCTTAGGTTCTTTTAGTCTGGATGGTAGAGAAGTAATACAATTACGTGGGTATCCTAACCAATCGTTATCTTCTAACGATGGAGATAACATTTACAATAAATTTTCGTTAGAATTACGTTATCCGGTAACCCTAAAGCAGTTAGCTTCCATCTATGTATTAACCTTTGCAGAAGGAGGAGGCTCCTATAATGGATTCAGAAATTACAATCCTTTTAATTTAAAAAGGTCTGCTGGCGCAGGAATTCGTATATTTATGCCTGCTTTTGGTCTTTTGGGGATAGATTTTGGGTATGGATTTGATCCTGTGTTAAACGGGACTCAAAAAAATGGATGGGAAACCCACTTTATCATTGGGCAACAATTTTAACTTTGGCACGATATTTTCTAAGTAACAACTAACCCATATGAAAACAACTAAATACCTCATTCTATCACTTCTGGCGTGTATTTGTTTTAGCTTCACTATGGAAGCACAACGAGGGGCACGCATAGGCTACATTGATATGGAATACATACTTGAAAGTGTTCCCGAATATCAGGAAGCTACAACACAGTTGGAAGGAAAAGTTCAGAAATGGAAAAAGGATATTGAAAAAATGTCCAAGGAAATTGACCAAATGAAACTGGATTTAGCTAATGAGAAAGTCTTGCTCACCAAAGAACTTATTGAAGAGCGAGAAGAAGAAATTAAAATTTTGGAAGACGAGATGCTAACCTATCAACAAAATCGTTTTGGCCCCAATGGTGATTTGGATATACAAAGAAGGCAGTTAGTACAGCCCATTCAAGACCAAGTATTTAATATAGTTCAAGAAATTGCTGAAAACCAGAAATACGATTTCATCTTCGATAAATCTGCCGATATTGTCATGCTCTTTGCGGCCAAGAGAAATGATATTAGCGACCAAGTGTTACGTCAAATCAACAGAGCTGCCAAACGAGAAGAGGCTGCAAATAAGCGAGAGAAGAAAGAAATTGAAAAGCGTGAAGAACTATCTGTAGAAGAAGAAAAAGCAGTCACTGAAAGAGAAGAGGCCGTAGAAGACAAGAAAAATGAACGTGAGAAAATGCTGGAAGAACGTCAAAAACAAAGAGATTCTTTAAGAGCTGTAAAAAAAGCAGAATTTGAAGCCAAAAGACAACGCCTTTTGGAAGAAAGAAAACAACGACAAGACTCTATCCTTAAAGCCCGTAATGGTGGAGGTGGTGCACCTCCCGAAGGAGAAGAAGGCGATGGAGGAAAATAACCCACAGTAACAAATTTTAAATCTATAAACACTCAAATAATTCTTACAATGAAAAAAATTAATGTACTTTTTGTAGCAGTGATGCTTTTTGTTGGAGCCACCGGTTTTGTAAATGCACAAAGCAAAGTAGCTCATATCAATACAAGCGAATTGATTAAGGCCATGCCCGAAATGAAAGCCGCACAAAGCCAGTTGGAAAAACTACAAAAAACCTATGATACCGAAATCAAGGCGATGGCAAAAGAATTGGATACCAAAATGAAGCAATACGATGCTGAGGCCGATACCAAAACCGAAGAGGAAAACAGAAAACGTGTAGAAGAGGTGCAAGGCATGCAAAATAATATTGGTGCCTACCGCCAACAAGCACTTCAAGACCTTCAAAAGAAAGAAGGCGATTTGTTTCAACCTATTTTGGATAAAGCCCGTACCGCTATTCAAAAAGTAGCCAGAGCACAAGGGTTTCAATATGTATTGGATTCTTCAGAAGGATCTGGAGTAATCTTATCTGATGGTAAAGATCTACTTCCGGATGTTAAAAAAGAATTAGGAATTTAATTTCTTAAAACTGTATTAAAAGACCCCAAGCTGTAAAAAGCACGGGGTCTTTTTTTTATCTTTAATCTTTATGAAAAAAATGGGTCCTATAGGTATTTTCGACTCGGGTGTGGGGGGAACTTCCATCTGGAAGGAAATCCATACCCTCCTCCCATTTGAAGACACACTCTACCTTGCCGATAGCAAATATGCTCCTTACGGAAACCGAACAAAAGAAGAAATTATTTCTTTAAGTATTAAAAATACCGAATTCTTACTTTCGCAAGGCTGTAAAATTATTGTAGTCGCCTGTAATACAGCTACCACCAACGCTATTAAAGTATTACGAACCAACTATTCCATTCCTATTATTGGTATTGAACCCGCCATAAAACCTGCAGCACTAAAAAGCAAAACTAAAAGTGTGGGGATTTTAGCTACCAAAGGAACTTTAAGTAGTGAGTTATTTCATAAAACTTCGGAAGCATTTACCGAAGGAATTACCGTCACCGAAGTTATTGGTGAGGGATTAGTACCACTCATTGAAAAAGGGGAATTAGACAGTTCGGAAATGAGGGAATTGCTTAAGAAGCATACTTCGTCCATGATTGAAGCCAATGTAGATTACTTGGTTTTAGGCTGTAGTCATTATCCGTATATCATTCCGCAGTTACAAAAAATACTCCCAAAAAACATTACCATTATCGATTCTGGCGAAGCGGTAGCGAAACAAACGCAAGCCATTTTAGCTGAAAATAATTTACTCGTTACCAAAAAACGTACTCCTACCCTTCGGTTTTATACGAATGCTGAAACCAATACACTACAATTTTTATTGAAAGAATACGCTGAAAAAATTAGTATTGAAAAGAAGGAGTTTTAATTATTCCTGAAACCAACCAGAATACTTCACATAATTATCGGCAATTCTGTTAATTTCCCCTTCAATTAGCTCTTTGCTAATATCTTTTACCTTTTTTGCCGGGACGCCTGCATAAATACTGCCGCTTTCCACACGGGTATTTTTGGTAACTACAGCACCTGCAGCAATAATACTATTACTTTCCACCACACAATCGTCCATGACAATGCTTCCCATGCCAATAAGCACATTATCATGGATGGTACATCCGTGAACTATAGCATTGTGTCCAATAGAAACATTGTTACCAATATGGGTAGGTGAAGTTTTGTAAGTAGCGTGAATTACCGCCCCATCCTGCACATTTACTTTGTTTCCCATTTTTATATAATGTACATCCCCACGTATCACGGCATTAAACCAGACACTACATTGATTACCCATGACCACATCGCCAACAATGGTTGCATTTTCGGCAATAAAACAATCTTCTGGTATTTGAGGGTGTTTTCCGTTGACGGGTTTTATAATCATGATTTTAGGTTTAAAATAGGTCTCGACTGTGCTCGACCAGACAATTAACTAAAATAACTTAACAATTCTTTCTTTTTGGAAGGGCTTACCATAATTTCTTTCCCGTTTTCAAGCACTACACTGCCTCCTTTTCCTTTTTTGTATTCTACAATGGCATTCACATTGACCAAATACGATTTATGTACCCGTGCGAAGCCATTATTTGAGAGCATATCCTCAAAATATTTTAGGGTTTTACTTACCAGTTTTTTCTTATCCTTTAAGAAAATCTGGGTGTAATTATCATCTGCCTGGCAGTATAAAATATCTTCCACCTGTAATACTTCAAAACCATTTTGCAATGGAATAGTAATCTTTCCCGCCACGGCAGTTTGCGTCGGTTTTAAAATGGTGTTTTGCAAACGGTTTTCCTGTTCTTTAATTTCAGAAACGTAGTTAACAGCATCAATTAGTTTATCAATATTTATGGGTTTCAGTAAATAATACGAAGCATGTGCATTAAGGGCATCTATGGCATAATGGTCGTAGGCCGTCACAAAAACCGTTTCAAAAGTTCTATCACCCACTTTATCTAATAGATCGAAGGCATTCCCGTAGGGCATTTCTACATCCAGAAAAACCAGATCTAATTCATTTTCCTCAATCAATACCAATGCCTCCTCTATATTAGCTGCTTCCCCTAGCACTTGTACATTGGGGCAATACTTGCCAAGGTAATTTTTTAAAATTTCCCGGCTGGTTTCTTCGTCTTCAACAACAATGGCTTGTAGGTTCATTTAGTCTTTTTTAAGGGTGAGTTTCACAAGGGTTCCTTCTTCATTTTCAAAGGCATCTTCCACAATAACATCAACTTTATCCTTGTACATTTCGTTGAGGATAGAAATCCTTTTCTGAATATTCCCCATGCCTTTCGATTTTTGTTTTTTCTGATTTTCAGTCTTTAATGCTTTCGATTTTTTTCTACCTATACCGTCATCTTCAATAGTAATAATAACCGTTTCAGTATTTTTTTGCTGAAAGTGAATCTTCAACATTCCTTTTTCTTCTTTGTACCGAAGCCCATGCCAAACGGCATTTTCAACATACGGCTGAAGCAACATAGGGGGAATCACAAAATCCTCTACATTAATATGTTCATCTACGGTTACAGCATAATCAAACTTATCTTTGAAGCGGAAATGTTCCAGTTTTACATACAGTTCCAGCAGTTCAATTTCTTTGGAAAGTGGGATAAAATCTTCTTCACTGTTTTCCAGCACCGAACGCATTAACTGGGAAAATTCACTTAAATATCTATTGGCAGCTCGCTCATCGTTACTGGCTATAAAACTGTTTACCGAGTTTAAGGCATTAAAGATAAAATGCGGATTCATTTGCGTGCGTAGCGACTTTAAAGCTAACAAGTTATTAGCAAACTTTTGTTGCTGCACATTTTTACGCTGGGTGTAGATGGTAAAAAAGAGCAACAAGGCAAGTGCAATTAGCGAGCCAATAATCCATTTTTGTGTTTTGTTGTTTTTTTCTATCAACTCCTGATTTTCGAAAGCCAACTTATATCTACTTTCATTAAGCGCACGTTCGTTTTCAAGGCTTGTAATTCGGTTTTGCTTTAACGCAATTTCTTTACTGAAACGTGTTGCTTGCGATAGTTCCTGTTCTTTTTTTATGTACAATTCATCCACCACTTCAACATAGCGTTCATAACTTTCAGCGGCTTTTCCATAATCACCTATATCTCTATAGATTTCGGAAAGTTTTCGGGTAGCATCTTTTTGTACTACCAGGTCTTCTTTTTTATCGGCTTCGGCAATACTTTTCTCCAAAAACGGAATGGCTTCTTGGTATTTATCCTGCGCTACATAAGCATTGGCAATTTTATAATTTTGACGTTGCGGGGTAAGGGCACTGTTTATATCATCTTCAGATTCTTCCACTTCCATGGATTGAATTTCATCAATGGTTTCCTGTCGCAACTCAATTTCCTTATCAAAATCGCGTTTCTGGTTATAAAAATCGGCCACTTTATTTTTTTCTTCTACCGCCCTTTTCTTGTTTTCATTTTTTGAAAGAGACAGCGAATTATCAAAATAGGTTTGGGCTTCTTCAATAGCACCGCCTTTGGCGTAGGCTTCGGCAATCTTTGAATTTAAATCGGTAATTTTAGGAGTAATCTTTTTGGCAGTAGCAATATCCAATCCTTTTTGATAATTAAAAACACTTTTAACTGCATCGTTTGTAGCTTTATAATTGTCCCCCAAGCCTTCATACACTTCCACTTGCTGGTAGGTAGTTAAATCTACCTTCAGTAAATTTTTGTATTCCTGAATACTCTCTTGGTAGTTTCCGTTTTGCATATAGGCTTTCGCCAATTTAATGCGGGTATCTACTTTTGGGTTAAAATTGACACTTTGTTTGTAGTTTGAAAGCGCTAAATCGGGCAATTGCCATTGTAAATTGATGTCTCCCAAGGTACCAAAAGCAATGGCATTTTGGTTATTGGTTGGTTT
This sequence comes from Flavobacteriaceae bacterium, assembly GCA_020435805.1. Classification (GTDB taxonomy): domain Bacteria; phylum Bacteroidota; class Bacteroidia; order Flavobacteriales; family Flavobacteriaceae; genus Halomarinibacterium. The sequence continues at coordinate 3,353 of JAGQZA010000030.1, read as the reverse complement.
TTTACCCGATACCGATTCCAGCGCCTTGGTAACATACTCGATACTCCGTTTAGCATCCTTTTTTAAGTAATAACCGGCAGAATCTATATATACATTAAAATAATCTTTGTTCGTAGAACGAGATTTAGAAGTAATCCCGGCTGTTTCTTTTTCAACTTCTTCTACTTCTATGGTAATTTTCTGCTGGTCTTTAATAGTATAATATACGGTTTTAAAGTCATCGCTTCGTACCACAAGTTCGTCTCCAATAGTAGCTTCAATAGTAAATTCCCCCGCAGTATTAGTTGTGGTATATCCTTTCCCAGCTATTTCAATATTTACTTTCGAAATGGGTGAATAATCAGCAGCATTCACCACTTTCCCCTTTAAAGAAAACGAAGACTGTGACGAAGTTCTATTTTGCGAAAAACTAGATAGTAATCCACTAAAAAACAAGAATATAAATATGTAAATAAATGGTTTCATTCAACATTTAAAATGTAAACATACGTACTTTGAAGGAGATGGAAAAACGTGATTTTTAAGTAACCGCTTTTTTATTCCTTCAAAAAGTATGCTTTACTAAAAAAAGGGAATCGCTCCCTCAGTAAAAAAGCACGTTCCCTCAAAGTGGTTTTTTTCAGAAAAAAGTTGCGGCTATGTTTACTCCAAATTAAAATAAATAGTCATGAAATTTTTAAAATCATTCTTCATTATTACCTTATCACTTTCGTTTTTTGCCTGCAAAGCAGACGAAAAAAAGAACGTTGCCTTTACCGAACCTTTAGAGGTAGCTCCACCCGTTTCAAAACATGCTATTAAAGTGGCTTTATTACTTGATACCAGCAACAGTATGGACGGTTTAATAGATCAAGCCAAAGCGCAACTTTGGGAAATAGTGAATGAACTTTCGTATGCCAAGTGCAAACATGAGCAGCCCAATCTGGAAATTGCGTTGTATGAGTATGGAAATGATAATTTAAGTGAACGAGAAGGGTATTTAAGAAAGATATTACCTTTTACAAACGATTTGGATGATATTTCTAAAGAATTATTTTCATTAACCACCAATGGTGGCAGTGAATACTGTGGCACCGTAATAAAAGCATCGCTTGACCAATTAGATTGGGGTAATGATGCAGACGACCTTAAAATGATTTTCATTGCAGGAAATGAACCCTTCACTCAGGGTAAAATTGATTATAGAGATGCTGCCAATATGGCCAAGGAAAAAGATGTAGTGGTGAATACTATTTTTTGTGGCGATTACACCCACGGAATTAATTCTAAATGGAAAGATGGGGCACAATTGGCCTATGGCGATTATATGGCGATTAACCATAATCAACAAACAGTTCATATCCCATCACCTTATGATGATTTAATTCTTCAATTAAATATTCAATTAAACGGAACCTATGTCCCCTATGGTCACTACGGAAGGGAAAAAGTAGCCGAGCAAGAGATTCAGGATGACAATGCATCTACCTACGGAAAAGCAAATGCCGTAAAAAGAACCGTTTCAAAAAGTTCGCATTTCTATAAAAATGAAAGCTGGGATTTAGTAGATGCCGAAAGTGAAGAAGGTTTTAGCTATGACAAACTCAAAAAAGAGGATTTGCCCGAAAACCTAAAAGGAAAATCGAAAGCCGAAATAAAAGCCTATGTTCAGAAACAAAAAGCAGAAAGAGAACGTATTCAAAATGAAATTGCAAAATTGAATGAACAACGAAGAGCTTTTATTGCAAACGAAAAAAAGAATACCACTAACGGACTGGAAAGTGCCATGATTGAAGCCTTAAAGAAACAAGCCCAAAAGAAAAATTACACTTGGAAATAAAAAAAAGCCCCAAGGTGGGGCTTTTTTTTATTTTGTATTGGGACGCAACATCCCATTATATCGCATATCTTGAGACCAACTTCGGTAGGTTCCTTCTAAGAAATTATAACCCAAAGTTAGTTGATGAAACCCTCCTTTTTCCAATCTCACATTCCCTGTTTGATAGGTATAGGTATAAGCAAATACAAACTTATTAAAGTTAACTCCTAAAACCGGAGTTATCGATTGAAACTTTTGATCTTTAATTTCACTACCATCAAGATATTCGGCACCATCAAAGCTTCGTCTATAAGAAATACCCCCCCAAATTCTTCCAAAATCCATACTTCTGAAGGCTTTAAAATTTACATCTATAGATTGCTCGTTGGTACGTTCTTTCCAAATAAATAAAAATGAAGGTTCATAGGTCCAAACACTATAAGTGGTAGAAATACCATAAGAAGCCGCTAAGTTATAAGCTCTTTGATTGTTAGATTCATACTCTTCAGAATAAAAGTTTCTATTTCTAAACAATAAATTCTTTACTGTGAAATGTGCCTGAAAATCAAGGAAATTGTATGACATTCCCGCATCAACATTAAAATAAGAAGTGCTTTGAACAATTCCAGCAATTATTGGATCAAAATCATTAGGATCAAAACCTGTTTCATCTAACTTTTGTTGCATTAATCCTGCACTTAAACCAAAAGATAATTGGTTTAAGTCGTACTTACTTCTAGAAAACATTATATGGTGCGCATATGTTAAATAACCCCCTGCCTGGGAATGATTTCCATTTCCGTCATTAAACAATATCCCTCCAATACCTGAACGCTCGCCCAATCTTGTATGATAACTTAATGTTTGTGTATTAGGAGCGCCATTCTCATCAAACCATTGTTGCCTTGCCGTCAACCTTACTTTCCCATAAGAATAAGATCCTGCCATAGAAGGATGCAATAAGTAAAGATTGTCCGCAAAGTAATCGGAATACGTAGGAATACCATCTTGCGCATAAATAAAAGTGGTGCACAATAATAAAAGGCTTAGGTATGTGTTTTTCATTTTCATAGTTAAAAGTAACAATAATCTATCGTTTAATTGTAAAATGCCCTGTAAAAGTTTTGTTGTTCCCGTCCTCGGTGTACTCCACCCTGAACCAGTAATCGCTCGAGGGCAGCGGCGACCCATTATAGGTACCGTCCCATCCCTGCCCGCTGGGGCTGATCTGCTTGAGCAGCTTCCCATAGCGGTCAAAGATATAGATCTTCGCCGTGGGGTCGTACTGCGCTATCCCGATGATGTTCCAACTGTCGTGGTACCCGTCGCCATTGGGGGTCATATACTCGGGGTAGTCCACCACGCCCACCTCCAAGCTCACCGTGCCACACCCATTGGCATCACTGATGGTTATGGTATGCGTCCCCGGTTCCACTCCCGTAAAGGTGTCTCCATCCTGGAACGGACCTCCGTCCAACTGGTACACCCAATCCCCGCTGCCCTGGCTCACCGTTACCGTAATCACGTGCTCATCGGCAAAGGCACCACTGGTCAC
>JAGQZA010000309.1 GCA_020435805.1 Flavobacteriaceae bacterium | reverse complement strand
AAAAGAATTGTTTTGTAAAATTACACGAATTAGTGTTAATTTGTGCTAATTCGCGGTACAAAGATTTTGAAATGTTATCATTCTGGGAAAGAAATTCATTCTTAAATTGGGATTATATTATTGTAGGCAGCGGTCTGGTAGGCCTATCAGTAGCTTGTTCAATAAAAGAAAAACATCCCGATAAGGAAGTTTTGATACTGGAGAAAGGGATTTTTCCTACCGGTGCCAGTACAAAGAATGCAGGATTTGCTTGTTTCGGGAGTCTATCTGAGATCCTGAGTGATATCAGTGTGAACGGGGAAGCGCGGACTGTGGAGATGATAGAGAAGCGCTATAAAGGCATACAAAGAATGCGTGACAGGCTGGGTGATGAGAATATTGGTTACGAAAATCACGGGGGCAGTGAGCTGGTATTTGACAGGAATATTGACATGCTTGAAAAGATCGGTTATGTAAATGGTTTATTGAAAGAGGTTTTTAAGGCGGATGTTTTCTCACAAAGAGATGAAC
>JAGQZA010000308.1 GCA_020435805.1 Flavobacteriaceae bacterium | reverse complement strand
CATCTATTTGCATATGTTTTAAATGCAAAATCAAATAACTCTCTTCCCATAACTGTTTCTCTCAGTATATTAAGTGCAGTAGCTGGTTTGGCATAAGCATTGGCTCCAAATTGAAACAGGGATTCTGAATTTGTCATAATGGGTGATATGTTGGATTTATCACCTTTCATGTAATCAACAATTAGATTAGCTGGTCCTCTTCTTGATGGGTAATCTTCTTCCCATTGTTGTTCAGTTAAAAACTGTACAAAAGTATTTAGACCTTCATCCATCCATGTCCATTGACGCTCATCTGAATTAATAATCATTGGAAAGAAGTTGTGTCCTACTTCGTGAATTACAACTCCTATCAATCCGTACTTTGTCCTTTTACTGTAAGTCCCGTCTTCCTCAGGTCTTCCTCCATTAAAACAAATCATTGGATATTCCATTCCAATTCTATCAGAATGGATAGACCATGCTAATGGGTAGGGATAGTCAAATGTATAATGTGAGTACCAACGTAAAGTGTGTGCAACC
>JAGQZA010000307.1 GCA_020435805.1 Flavobacteriaceae bacterium | reverse complement strand
CTCCTTCGCCGCTAAGTACTATTTTTATACCCATCGCCTTGATAGCACGAGCCATTAAATACATAGGCGTACTGGCGCGGACAGTGGTAATATCATATGTTTCCAAATGGTAAATCACGTCGCGAATGGCGTCTATGCCTTCTTGGATTGTAAACTTTATTTCGTGGTGAACGGTCTTTAAATGATCTGCCACTTTTTTAGCCGCTGCAAGATCGGGGCTGCCTTCGAGTCCGATAGCGAAACTATGTAGCTGTGGATACCAAGCGCCTTCGGTATCTTCACTTTCAATACGCTTGTCGGCATATTTTTTTGCGATTGCAGAGGTAATGCTGCTATCCAAACCGCCAGAAAGCAAAACACCGTAAGGCACATCGCTCATTAATTGACGGTGCACCGCTGCTTCTAGTGCTTTACGGAGTTCGGCTATATTTGTCTCATTATCTTTTACATTTTTATAGTCCATCCAATCGCGGGAGTACCAGCGTTTCAGTTTGCCTTCGCGGCTATCCAGATAATGGCCTGGAG
>JAGQZA010000306.1 GCA_020435805.1 Flavobacteriaceae bacterium | reverse complement strand
ATTAAAGGAATGCTTAGTGGAATTGGTATCATTATCATTCTAAAACAAATACCACACTTCTTTGGCTATGATGCAGATCCTGAAGGTGATTGGGCATTTTTTCAGGTAGATGGAGAAAATACATTTTCAGAAATTATAAATACTGTTAATCACATCCAACCGGGTTCTGCGCTTATTGGAATTATTGGCTTGGCCATTCTTATTTTTTGGGATAAAGTATTATCCAAAAAAGGGAAATTTTTTCAAGTTGTACAAGGTCCTTTAGTAGCTGTAGTGCTTAGTATTGTCTTTTATGTTGTAACAAAATCACATGATGTTTTAGCGATTGCTTCATCGCATTTAGTTAGCGTTCCGGTACCGGATGACATCTCTTCATTTTTAGGACAGTTTAGTTTCCCTAATTTTAGCGTTATCACAAATCCAGAAGTATGGATTGTGGCCTTTACAATAGCTTTAGTAGCTAGTTTAGAAACATTACTTTGCGTTGAAGCCACTGATAAACTAGATCCAAACAAAAATGTAACCCCAACCA
>JAGQZA010000305.1 GCA_020435805.1 Flavobacteriaceae bacterium | reverse complement strand
CCATTCAGTGGCGGTAGAAGTTATTATTGCCATCCAAGTTTGAAAGATTCGGACAAGCCTAAAATTCCTCACCAATCTTCAGCTACAGGTATGCAAGCTATCCCGGCTACAGGTGTAGCCATGGGTATGCATTACCGAGAGGCGTTAGAATTGTTTGATCATGACAGCTACCGTGATAAAAAGAATTTGCCTTTGGTGGTTTGTTCATTGGGTGATGCATCAGTAACGGAAGGTGAGGTGGCTGAAGCCCTGCAAATGGCTGCATTGAAACAATTCCCAATTTTGTATTTGGTACAAGATAACGGTTGGGATATTTCAGCTAATGCTGAAGAAACCCGCGCCATGAATGCTGCTGAATATGCAGAAGGATTTAAAGGGATAGAAACGAGAAGCATAGAAGGAAATGACTTTTTTGAATGTTACACGGTTTTAGAAGAGGTATTTGAAACAATCAGAAAAGAAAGACGACCTTTTTTGGTGCATGCAAAGGTTCCTTTGCTCAATCATCATACATCAGGTGTAAGAAAAGAATGGT
>JAGQZA010000304.1 GCA_020435805.1 Flavobacteriaceae bacterium | reverse complement strand
AAGGTTCTTTTTTCTTTTTGGCAGAAATAATTATTGATGCTGAATTGGAATACGATATTCCGTTTTATACCAATCATTGCGGCACTTGTACAGCATGCATTAATGCTTGTCCGACTGATGCTATTGTTGGCGATAAAATTATTGACGGCAGTAAATGTATTTCGTATTTAACGATAGAATTAAAAGATACATTGCCAACAGAATTTAAAAATAAATTAGACGATTGGATGTTTGGTTGTGATGTTTGCCAAGATGTTTGTCCATGGAATCGTTTTTCCATTCCACATCAAGAACCAAGATTTGAGCCTAACGAAAAATTGCGCAATATGAATCGACAAGAATGGAAAGATATTACTGAAGAAGTATTTGGTGAAATATTTAGAAAATCTGCAGTAAAAAGAACAAAATATTCCGGTTTAAAAAGAAACATCGACTTTTTGATGTCGTGATTATTTATGACAACAGGTTGTCGTTCCGGTTTCGTTGTTCATTTTCGGACTAACATAAGGAATGCCTAAATTCAATCCTCGAAGTA
>JAGQZA010000303.1 GCA_020435805.1 Flavobacteriaceae bacterium | reverse complement strand
TTATATATAAAATATCTGGCTCCAAAAAATCATTAGAAATATAGATGTCATCCCAACCGTCGTTATTAAAATCACCTACGGCACCAGAAAGCCCCCAGGCTTTGTTAGAGATGCCTGCCTGGCTGGTGACTTTTGTAAATATTGTACCATCGTTTCTATATAACTGGTCGCTGGTAACTTCTTCAATTTGGCTTTGTAAAACACCATTTATTTTAGTGTTATTAATAAAATCATATCGATAGTTTACCACATACAAATCCAAATCTCCGTCTTTGTCATAATCTAGTTGAAAAACTTGGGTGCTATAACCGGGATCATCAAGACCCCATTTTTTGGCTTCTTCAATAAAAGTTCCGTTTTTTTGATTCACAAAAAGTAAATTTCTTCTTGCTTCATCATTTTTCAATGAACCCGATTTGCAAACGTAAATATCTAACCAGCCATCGTTATTAATATCCAGCATGGATGTTCCTGTAGAAAAGCCTTTATAGTCTTCAGTTTTTGAACTAATGGTGATGTCTTCAAATTCAAAATTACCTTTAT
>JAGQZA010000302.1 GCA_020435805.1 Flavobacteriaceae bacterium | reverse complement strand
AATACAATCCAACTTTTTCAACCATTTCGTAGTTTTTACGCTTTTCGTATGTCCCTAGAATTACGTTGATAAAAATGATAAAGTTAATCACTACACCCGAGAATACGTGGAATCCGTGAAACCCTGTAATGAAGAAAAAGAAATCGGCAAATAGGTTCGTTCCATATTCATTCACCTCCAGATTTGCTCCTTCAACTACTAATTTTCCGTGATCCTTTAATTGCTTTAAAGATTCTTCTCTGCTATAAACTATTTTATTGCCATGCTCATCCAATTTTTGGCTTCTAATAAGAATGTCGGGATTGGCTTCCATTCCTGTTACCAATTGGTCTACTGTATAACTAGGCAATGTTCCTTCACCAACAAACCATAAACCATTATCCCTAGTATGCTGGGTTCTATCTATTTCAGTAGCAACAGCAATGTCTCTGATTGCAATACGCTCAAACTTTTGTTTTCCGTCATGGTCTACATAGTGTCCAAACTGCAAGATATTACCTCCTTTGGTTTGAACAGCACCATAGTCACCTTTAATAAAGGTAGCCCATTC
>JAGQZA010000301.1 GCA_020435805.1 Flavobacteriaceae bacterium | reverse complement strand
TTCCTTCTGGAGGCTGGTGACGGTCCGGCCGTGCAGGCCGCACGGGACGATATGTCGGAAGTGGTCGAGGTCGGTGGTGACGTTGAGGGCGAGGCCGTGCATGGAGATCCAGCGTCGGACGCGGACGCCCATGGCGCAGATCTTGGCGTCGCCGACCCAGACGCCGGTGGCGCACGGATCGCGTCTGGTCTCGAGGTCCCAGGCGTCGCAGACGCGGATCACGACGGTCTCGAGGAACCGCATGTAGTCGTGGAGTCTGAAGCGCAGGTGTTCGAGATCGAGGATGGGGTAGGCGACGAGTTGTCCGGGGCCGTGATAGGTGATGTCGCCACCCCGGTCGGTGTGCTCGAGGGCGATGCCATCGGCGCGGAGGTCTGCTTCGGACGCGAGGAGATGATCGCTGGCGGAGGCTCGCCTGGAGAGGGTGATGACGGGATCGTGCTCGACGAAGAGGACGAATCCGGGCTGTGGGCGTCCGGCGAGCCTGGAGGCGAGGACCTCCTCGACGTGAGCGCACTGCAGGTCGTACGCCTCCCGATAGCCCAGACGCC
>JAGQZA010000300.1 GCA_020435805.1 Flavobacteriaceae bacterium | reverse complement strand
GATTAAGAATAGACAAAATGGATATGTAAATAATCTTATTAGTATATTTTTTAAAGACCATTCCTTTTCAGGTTTCTTTTCCTCAACTTCTACGTCTAAAAATTCCAGAATTTCCTCGAGCTGATTCTTTTTCTCAAATCTATAAACCATTCTTGCAACTAAAACAATTGTGGATATAAAAACTGCAATGAAAGTTATAATTGGCCAATTTCCAATAAAGTTAAAGTCAGATAAGTTTTTAGGGAAAATGAAATAAAGAAATCCGATTGCAAAAATTCCAATGAAAGTTTTTCCGATTGGGTTTAACTTGTCCGCAATATTTGTCAGATGATTATTTGCATTAAACTCAAACGTGAAAATTGGATAGAAAGTCGCATTCCACATACTTTGTTTCCAAACTTTTATTTCATTCCGACCAATTTCTCCTTTTGCTTTAAAATCACGAGAAAAAACATTCCATAAATGATTAAGAAAAGTGTTTTCTTTTCTCAATTCAATTAGTTTTTCTATGTCTTTTTTTGTGATTTCCAATGTTTTCTCAAATTACTGGCAA
>JAGQZA010000002.1 GCA_020435805.1 Flavobacteriaceae bacterium | reverse complement strand
ATCCAAAGTGAAAACGCACAGACCGTGAAACGTTTGATCCGTAGATAATACAAAATCAGCTTTATAAACATAAACCCCCTCCATAACAGAGGGGGTTTTATTTTTGACTTAAAATATAAAAAGAGAATAAAAAACCTATTTTTGCATTCAAACTCATAAAAGATGAAATATCTATTCTACATTGCTACAATTGTATTTTTAAGCGCTTGCAATAATAATTCTGACACATATTCTATCAAAGGATCTGCATATGGTTTTGAAGATGGAACACAGGTTTTTTTGTATGAATTGAATGAAAACAATCAACCTCAAGTAATCGACACAATGATTGTTACCAATCAAACATTTGAAAAAAAATTCGCAAAAGTAGAGGCTACTACATTACAAATGCTAAAGGTTGGCAACTCTTCAAATAATATAATTTTCTTCGTGGAGAATGAAAATATCAATGCTCAAATTTATGCAGATAGCCTTGCTTCATCCAATGTTACAGGGGGCAGACAAAATGAACTATACAATGAATTCACTAAAACACTAAAGGGATTTGTTGCAGAGAAAATGACTCTAAATCAAGGGTTTCAGAATGCCCAGGCGGAGCAAAACCAAGAACTTATGCAATCGCTACGATCTCAAAATTTAGCTTTAGCAGAAAAAGAAAAAGCCTATAAACGCAACTTTGTGGTAACCAATAACAATTCCTTATTTAGTATGATGCTGTTGTCTGAATTGTTCCGCCAGAAAGAATTTACTGCCGAAGAAGCTTCCGAAATTATTGGCAATCTAACCCCGCAAATGGCAACTAATCCGGTAGTCACTCAATTAACTGCTACCATTGAAGCTGCTAAAAAAGCAGAAATTGGGGGCATGGCTCCTAATTTTGAAGCACCCACTCCTTCCGGCGGAATGCTTTCTCTGAAACAAACTTTAGGAAAATATACAATTATCGATTTTTGGGCTTCTTGGTGTAAACCTTGTCGAATGGAAAATCCAAATGTGGTTAGAGTGTATGAAAAGTATCATGACAAAGGCTTAAACATTATTAGTGTTTCGCTTGATAGAGAAGGGCAAAAAGATCGTTGGCTTCAAGCTATTGAACATGACAATATGAATTGGTATCACGTATCTAACCTTCAGTTTTGGCAAGATCCTATTGCACAACAATACAATATTAGATCTATTCCGGCTACCTTTTTATTGGATGCTGAAGGAAAAATTATCGACAAAAATTTACGGGGGCAGGCTTTAGAACAGCGTATTTCCCAGCTATTAGATTAATTAAGCTCAAAACTTACATTAACTTCTACACGTATTTCCATTTCTCCGGGAGACATAGTTTGCGATTCGGAAGCAGCGTCCATAGCCATCATTCCTCTTTTAAGTAATGGTGTCGGAGCACTATTGTTTTGAAATTCGGTAATGAGTAGTGCTTTACCCACTGTTTGATTTAAAACTGAAGCATATTCTTCTGCTTTTTGCTTCGCATTTTGAATGGCTTTGATGCGAGCTTCGCTTTGCAATGCATTTATTTTTGAAGAACTGAAAGAAATACCATCTATTCGATTGATACCTGTTTCTAACAAACCATTCATCAATGATTCATATTTTGATAAGTCTTTCAACTTGATACTTATAGATTGATTGGCTGCGTAATTATATTTTTTAGAATTGTAATCGTAATTTTTACTCAAGTTAACATATTCCGTTTTTACATCTTTTGAGTCAATACCGTAGTTTTTTAAAAATTGAAAGACTTCATTTACGGTGGCATCATTCAGTTGTTTTACTTCTTTGGCATTGGCTCCAGTGTGCTCTACGCGTGCCGAAATAAGAACTTGATCGGGAACAATGGTAACAACGCCCTCCCCTTTTACATCAATGGTGGGTTTTGGAAAAGTTTGTGCATTCATAAAGAAAGTAGTTAATAAGGTTGCAAATAGCATTATTGATTTCATTTTTTTAAAGTTTAAATTTTACCCAATTTGTAAAGCACAAATAATACCACAATAGGAATGGCGAGCAATACAATGAGCCAAAGGTCTGTTTCAATGAGGGAAGGCACAAAACCAATGGTTAATAAGTATCCCGCAATAGCACCACCAATGTGTGCATCATGGCCAATATTACCTAATTGCTTTTTCATTCCGTAGATAGAATAACCCAAATATAAAATTCCGAATAACCAAGCAGGAATAGGAATTGGGATAAAAAATAGATACAGCTCCATATCGGGATACAACAAAATAGCAGTATATAAAATTCCCATTACCGCGCCACTAGCACCCACGGCACTGTAGTGGTATTCTTCCTTATGCATTACAAATGAAAGTAAATTCCCCGCAAGTAAACTGAGCAAATAAATAAGTACAAATTTAGAAGTCCCAAGATTATCAATAACCACATCTGCAAAAAAATAAAGCGTTAACATATTGAAAATCAAATGCGTAAAATCAACATGCAAAAATCCAGAACTAAACATACGGAGCTGCTCCCCACGACGTAATCCCGCAATGTTGAATTTATATTTTTCAAAAAAAGAAAAATCGTTAAACCCTTTTAAGGAAATAAGCACATTGGCAGCAATAATGACCAAGGTCGCTATGTGATTGCTAAGCATACAGTTATTTTTAGAGATGCAGTGTTTCGATGCAATAAATTTAATTAGTTTTGTCGTAAATTAAGGCATGCATCGGTTACTTTATATTTTGCTTTACCCCGCTATCTGGCTTACTTCGCTCCTGCCATTGCGTATATTATATCTGAAATCCAGCTTTTTATACTTTTTGGTATATTATATTATTGGATACCGAAAAAAGGTGGTAAAGGGCAATTTAAGGCTCGTTTTTCCTGAAAAAACTTCGAAAGAAATTAATAGCATTGCAAAAACCTTTTTCCAGCACCTGTGCGATATTATTTTTGAAACCATTAAAAGCTTGACTATTTCGGAAAAGGAAATACGAAAAAGATTTGTTTTCAAAAATCTGGATCTTATTGAAAATCTATATCAAAAGGACAAAAACATCTTATTAATGTGTGGTCATTATGCAAGCTGGGAATGGAGCGGAATTCTTTCGAAACAAATGTCTTATAAGGGTTTTGCAGTGTATAAAAAATTGGACAATCCTTATTTCGATAAACTTGTTCGAAAGATTCGAGGACGTTACGGCGCTTCCATTATTACCAACAAACAAATTGCAAAAACACTTTATAGAAATTTTAAAAAAGGGGAAAAAACGCTCACCTTAATCCTTTCAGACCAAACTCCAAAGCCTTGGGCATACAAAGACCGACAGCTCTTTATGGGGATTGATGTTCCCGTTTTTACGGGTACTGAAGAATTGGCAAAAATGCTGGATTTTGCTACTGTTTATCTAAAAATAGAAAAGGTAAAAAGAGGGTATTATGAAGCTACTTTTGTATCTCTTTCAGAAAACCCAAAAGAGCATCAAGATTATGAAATTACCCGCCTGTTTTTAAACGAAGTTGAAAAACAAATTAAAGAAAACCCTCCTTATTATCTTTGGTCGCACAAGCGGTGGAAGCATCGTTCTTAAAACTGAAACCAATTTTCTTCAATCGATTTATTTGCGGCATCGCTTTCTGAAATATGACGGTAATGCATTCCGTCCAACACATAGTCTTTTTTCCATTCTAATGCGTTATCTGCCAATTCAATAAGCGAATCGCATACATATTTCATTTCCTCATTAGTCGTGGTAGGATGAATGGAAACACGAACCCATCCCGGTTTCATATCAACAAAACCACAAAGCACTTTTTCCAAAATTTCAGAAGACTTTTGTTGGTCTAATTCTAACAAATAATGCCCATAGGTTCCAGCACAGCTACAACCACCTCTGGATTGAATTCCGAATTTATCATTTAAAATTCTAACAGCTAAATCGTGATGCAATCCTTCAATATTAAGGGATAAAACACCCAATCGATCTTCATGTTCTGATGCTAAAATTGAAATATTTTTATGAGGTTTAATTCTTTTAAAAAACTCATGAAGCAACTCTTCTTCTCGTTCAATAATATGCTGTACTCCCATTTGTTCTTTTAGCCTAATGGCCAAAGAAGCACGAATTACTTGCAAAAATCCGGGAGTTCCTCCATCTTCACGTTCTTCAATATTTTCAATATACTTATGGGTTCCCCAAGGGGTTGTCCATTGTACAGTGCCTCCTCCGGGGCAATCCGGCACTAAGTTTTTATATAATTTCTTATTGAAAATAAGTACTCCACTACTCCCCGGGCCTCCTAAAAATTTGTGAGGAGACATAAAAATAGCATCCAATGACATTTCAGGATCCTTTGGGTGCATATCGATGTCTATATAAGGAGCCGAACAAGCAAAATCCACAAAACATAACCCATTGTTTTGATGCATCAATTTTGCAACTTCGTAATAGGGCGTTTTTATTCCGGTAACGTTAGAACAACTGGTTACTGAAGCTATTTTAACCTCCCTATCTTTGTACTTTTCAAGGAGAATTCTAAAATTTTTAAGGCAAAATAAGCCCTCTTCATTGCATGGAACTACTTCTACCGTGGCAATGGTCTCTAACCAAGAAGTCTGATTGCTGTGATGCTCCATATGCGAAACAAAGACCACAGGTCTATCTTCGTCCTTTACTTCAAAAAGACCTTTTACTTGTTCAGGAATTTTAAGCCCTAAGATGCGTTGAAATTTATTCACGGCACCCGTCATTCCTGTACCTGTTGTAATTAAAACATCATCTTCACCGGCGTTTACGTGTTGTTTTATAATTTGTCTCGCTTTATGATAGGCACGGGTCATGGTAGTACCACTAATAGTAGTTTCGGTGTGTGTATTGGCTACAAAAGGACCAAATTCATACATCATTTTTTCCTCGATGGGCGTATATAACCTTCCACTGGCCGTCCAATCTGTATAGACAATTTTTTTAGTGCCATAAGGAGATTGAAACGTTTGGTCTATCCCTAAAATATTTTTACGGAAAGGTTCAAAATACGCTTCAAGGTTTGAAATTTCTTTTAAGGTAGCTGGCTCCATAGTAATTGTTTACAAAGTAAAGGTAAAGAATTATAGCTTGGCAATAGATTTTATTTCGGCTATAAAACGATCTGCCAAAGTATCTGCTTCCAGTTGCGATTTAGCTTCAGCGTATATTCTAATAATAGGTTCGGTATTCGATTTACGCAGGTGTACCCAACTTTCGGAAAAATCTATTTTTACACCATCTATGGTATTTATTTCTTCGGAAGCGTAGTTATTTTCCATTTCTTTCAAAATAGCATCCACATCCAATTGGAGTGTTAATTCAATTTTCTTTTTACTGAAATAATAGGAAGGATACTTTTTTCGCAATGCACTTATCGTACAATTCTCTTCAGCTAAATGACTTAAAAACAAAGCAATGCCTACCAAACTATCCCTTCCGTAGTGCAACTCGGGATAAATGATACCTCCGTTTCCTTCACCGCCAATCACAGCATTAACTTCTTTCATTTTTTCTACTACATTGACCTCCCCTACCGCACTGGCAAAATAGGTTCCTCCGTGAGTTTCGGTAACATCTCTCAAGGCTCGGGAGGACGACATATTTGATACGGTATTCCCTTTTTTGTTCTTCAAGATATAATCTGCTACTGCTACCAAGGTATATTCTTCGCCAAACATCTCACCATGTTCGTCCACAAAAGCCAATCGGTCCACATCTGGGTCCACTACAATTCCAAAATCGGCGTTCTCCTCTTTTACTTTTTGCATTAAATCTCCCAAGTGTTCTTTTAGAGGCTCGGGATTGTGTGGAAATTGTCCGTTTGGAGTACAGAAAAGTTTCACGGTGCGTACTCCCAAGGCGTCCAAAAGCAATGGTACTGCAATACCACCAGTAGAATTCACGGCATCTACCACTACGGTAAATCCTGCTTTTTTTACCGCCTCTTGATTCACCAATTCCAAATCCAAAATTTCATCAATATGAATATCAATATACGCTTCATTTTTGGTAATCTCTCCCAAATCATCCACTTCAGCAAAAGCAAAATCATCGGCTTCGGCAATGGTTAAAATTTCCTGTCCTGCAGTAGCACTTAAAAATTCCCCTTTGGCATTGAGTAGTTTTAAGGCATTCCATTGTTTGGGATTGTGGCTTGCGGTTAAAATAATTCCTCCATCGACATGTTCCAAAGCTACAGCCATCTCTACCGTTGGCGTGGTGGATAACCCCACGTCAATTACATGAATTCCCATACCAACAAGCGTATTCATGACTAGTTGTTGAATCATTTCCCCCGAAATTCGAGCATCTCTTCCAACCACAACTCTGTAATTTTCTTTATTACGTTGTTGTTTTATCCAGCTACCATAGGCGGCTGCGTATTTTACTGCATCAATGGGAGTTAAATTATCTCCCGGTGCTCCACCAATGGTTCCACGGATACCCGAAATAGATTTAATTAACGTCATTTTTTGTATGTTTTTGCAAAGATACTTTTTATGAAGACATATAAACGAACGATTTTGTAAATTGTCCTAATGAATTTTTTAGCACATATTTATCTTTCCGGAGACGATGAAGGCGTTATTATTGGCAACTTTATTGCCGATGGAATTAAAGGCAAAAAATATGAAGTCTATCCTCCCTCAATTAAAAAAGGAATATTACTACATCGGGCGATTGATAGCTATACCGATAAACACCCCATTGTAAAGCAAAGTACCGCACGACTTCATAAAAATTACGGGCATTACAGCGGAGTAATTGTAGATATTTTGTACGACCATTTTCTGGCAAAAAACTGGAAAAAATACCACACTACCCCCCTTTCAAATTATGTGGAAAACTTTTATGAAATGCTTCTGAAAAACTATGACATACTCCCTTTAAGAATTCAACGAATGATGCCTATCATGATTTCGCAAAATTGGTTACTAAGTTATGAATCTACGGAGGGTATCGCTACAATTTTAAGTCAGATGAACCTACGTACCAAAGGAAAATCGAAAATGAATTTAGCTATTTTAGAGCTTGAAACTTATTACGAAGAATTTGAAGAAGAGTTTGAAACATTTTTTAGTGAGTTGATTGCCTATTCAAAAAATAAACTGAGTCTATTATGAAAGCTTATATCATAGTCCTTTTTGTATTACTTGCAAGTTGTAAACAGGCAACTATTTCTCCTCCTGAAAAAAAAACAAAGCAAGCCGTTGTTGCCGAAAATGCCATGGTGGTTTCGGCGCGTGAGGAAGCCTCCAAAATTGGAATTCAAATTTTACAAAAAGGAGGCAATGCCTTTGATGCGATGATTGGCACCCAGCTGGCATTAGCCGTAGTATATCCCTATGCCGGAAGCTTAGGTAGCGGTGGATTTATGGTCTATAGAACACAATATGGGGAAATTGGATCTTTCGATTATCGAGAAAAAGCACCACTGGCTGCTACCAGTGAGATGTATCTTGATGACAACGGGGAGTTTGTACCTGAAAAAAGCAAAGTAGGAGCCTTATCGGTAGGTGTTCCCGGTACTATTGCAGGACTCTTTGCTATACACGAAAAATTGGGATCACTCCCCGTGGAAGAAATTATGGCCCCGGTTATTACATTGGCAACCAACGGATTTGCAGTAACACCATTACAAGTGGAACGATTCCAAAAGTTTAAAACCATTTTTGAAGAAGTAAATGGCGAAAATTCCATTTTTACCCAAGAATACAAAGTTGGGGATACCTTAAAAAATACTGCTTTAGCGCAAACGCTAACTGCAATTGCAAAAAATGGGAGAACCGAATTTTACCAAGGGGAAACAGGAAAAAAATTGGTTGAATATCTTACCCAAAAAGGAGGAATCATCACCATGGAAGATTTAGATGCCTACGAAGCGGTTTGGCGGGATCCTATTGTTTTTAATTATAAAGAATTAAAAGTTATCTCCATGGCACCTCCCTCAAGTGGTGGTGTCTGTCTGGCTCAAATTTTAAAAATGATAGAGCCCTATCCTGTTTCAGAGTATAAACACAATGAACAAGAATACATTCAACTTTTGGTGGAAGCCGAAAGACGCGCCTATGCCGATAGAAGTTATTATTTGGGGGACCCCGATTTTGTGGAAAATCCGATAGATTCGCTGCTGGATAATACTTATCTAAAAAATAGAATGCGTACTTTTTCATTTGAAAAAGCCACACCTTCATCCTCGTTAGGTTATGGAGTGATTTCGGGCTATGAAAGCCCCGAGACAACCCACTTTTCTATTGTGGATGCGTTTGGGAATTCAGTTTCTAATACAACCACCTTAAATTCGGAATATGGTTCAAAATTATATTGCAAAGAATTAGGCTTTTTTCTGAATAACGAAATGGACGATTTTAGTGCCAAACCAGGAGCTCCCAATATTTATGGCCTTGTAGGAGGCAAAGCCAATGCCATTGCTCCACAAAAACGAATGTTAAGCTCTATGACGCCAACCATTGTGGAAAAAAATGGTCAATTATGGATGGTGGTGGGTACCCCCGGTGGTGCAACTATTATTACATCGGTAGCACAAACCATATTAAATGTATATGAATTTAATATGGATATGCAAACAGCCGTGGACGCCCCTCGATTTCATCATCAATGGTTACCGGATGCCATTCGCTATGAAAAAAATCAATTTCCTTCAGAGTTAATAGAAAGACTTTCAAAAATGGGCTATTCGCAAAACACCGAAGTTGATCCCATAATTGGTAAAGTAGATGCCATTTTAATCCTTCCCAATGGGAACCTTCAAAGCGGAGCAGATTATCGTGGCGATGATACCGCTGTAGGATATTGAATACAGATACTTCTCAATAATGTATTTAATCGTTAAAAGCCTGCTTATTATCGATTTGTAGGTATTTTACTACATAATTGTACTATTTCGCCTATTTTTGAATGTTAAACCAGATTCAAATAACGTATTTATTGAAAATGGATTAGTCATTGGGGCTGAAAAAATTCAAACTAATTTAAACAAACGCTAAGTAGTCTAACAGACCATGAAGGGGAAGTCATTAAAAAGCGACTTGTATGCCATCATTCCATTGGTAATCAGTGGGCTGCTTTGTATTTCTCTTATTTTCTTACTTTGGGAGAAAGTATCCTCCGAAGAAAACTTCGGTAATACCTTAAAAAGTGTTGCTACTGTTTTTATTGCCATAAGCGGTTTTTTAGCAGCCATTATTATGGTATATCTTGCGGCAGCGGCATTAAACTTAAAAACGACCCGAAAAACAGCCATAGATGCACTAAGTAAAATCACTCAAAAAATGCATCATTTCAGAAATATTATAGAGCTTTTGCTGAATTCAAAAATGTGGCTTGCAGGACTTAAAGAGTATATTGATGAGGAATTTGCAGGACTTACCTTTTTTGAAGTAAAAGAATTTTATAAAGGAAAATCTAAACTTGCCATAGAATTTCTTCAAGAGCATCATAACTTTCAAGATACTGAAACCCTGTACTTAGAATTAAAATCGTTGTTAATGACCGATCCAAAGGAAAAAAAACTTCCGGAGAATATTAGCTACCCAAGAGTCTATAATAAAGATATTGTTTCAAAGTGGATAGAGCACAAATGCGGTTCGGGCTTGTGGTATTATTTTGGGTATAAATACGGCGATTTTAAACAATCCTTAGATTATAATTCCGTTTTTGAACGCCATCAGGATAAAATTATGACCCTTGCCAACACCATTGATAATGAAGCCTTTCAGGATTCTTCATTCAATGAAGTATTTTTGGCAAAACTTGGGGAATACATGAACAAAGAGGTCATTCCAAAACTCTATCAAGTACAAGGAAGTACCGAAAAATCACTACCCGGAATGATGCTTTACCTTTATTTTATTTTTCTTTTCTTGGTCATCTTTGGCATTTTACTTCCTATTGCGCAGCTTTTATTCAATCTCCCTTTAATTACTTTAATTATTAGTTTTTCATTTGTTTCAAGTACCCTTTTCTTCATTGCTATTAGCTTTTATCAATACATCATCAAAGAAGCCAATAGTTAATAAATAACAAATAAGTCCCTCTTTTTGAGTTCAAACTCACTTTAAACTTTGGTTGCATTTAAGTACCTTTGCAAACTATGGTAAAAAATGAAAATGTCATTGAGGTTTTAGGGGCCAGAGTTCACAATTTAAAGAACATTGATGTTGCCATTCCCCGTGATGAATTGGTAGTAATTACAGGGCTTTCGGGCAGTGGAAAGTCCTCTTTAGCATTTGATACCATCTATGCTGAAGGACAGCGTCGCTACATTGAAACATTTTCTGCCTATGCCCGTCAATTCTTGGGAAATCTGGAACGCCCCGATGTAGATAAAATTGAAGGGCTGTCTCCCGTTATTGCTATAGAACAAAAAACCACCAGTCGAAGTCCACGCTCCACCGTAGGAACCATTACCGAAATTTACGATTTTCTGCGATTGCTCTTTGCCCGTGCCAGCGATGCTTACAGCTATGAAACAGGAGAAAAAATGGTAAGTTACAGCGATGAGCAAATAAAACAACTCATTCTCGACGATTTTAAGGATAAAAAAGTAAGTATTCTTGCTCCTGTGGTCCGTTCCCGAAAAGGACACTACCGTGAGCTTTTTGAACAAATAGGAAAGCAAGGTTTTGTAAAAGTACGGGTAGATGGCGAGGTACTGGATATTACCAAAGGAATGCGGGTAGATCGCTATAAAACCCACGATATTGAAATAGTTATCGACCGACTTAAAATTTCGGAAGAGAGTGACCAAAACCGAAGACTTACCGAAACTATACTTACCGCTATGTACCACGGTGATGACGTGATGATGGTGATGGATAATGATACCAACCAAGTACGATATTTTAGCCGTTCTTTGATGTGTCCTACGAGCGGTATTTCGTATCCCAATCCGGAGCCTAACAATTTTTCATTCAATTCGCCAAAAGGGATGTGCCCCAATTGTAAAGGAATTGGGAAATTGTACGAAGTCAACCTCAATAAAATTGTCCCCGATGAAAAACTTTCCATCAAACAAGGGGCATTAGCACCACACGGTCCTCAAAAGAGCAATTGGGTTTTTAAACAACTGGAACTAATCGCCCATCGATACAACTTCAGTTTAAGTGATGCTTTTTCAAGTATTCCCGAAGAAGCCAAAGAAATTATTTTTTACGGTGCCAATACCACTTTTGATGTGGAATCCAAAACCTTGGGGATTACTCGAAATTACAAAATAGATTTTGAAGGTGTCGCCACCTTTCTTCAAAATACTTTTGAAAATAACGACTCAAAATCTTTACAGCGTTGGGCCAAAGACTACATGGATAAAAAGAAATGCCCTGAGTGTAACGGTAGCCGGCTTCGGAAGGAATCTTTATACTTCAAAATAAATGGAGAAAGTATTGCTTCTTTAGCTGAAATGGATATTGAAGAGCTTGCGATTTGGTTTTCAGATATTGAAGAAAAACTGAGTGAAACCCAAAGGGTAATTGCTTCTGAAATTTTGAAGGAAGTACGAGCCAGACTAAGCTTTTTAATAAATGTGGGGCTTAACTATTTATCGCTCAATCGAAGCTCAAAATCCCTTTCGGGTGGGGAAGCGCAACGTATTCGACTGGCTACTCAAATTGGTTCGCAATTAGTAGGGGTTTTGTACATTCTCGACGAACCCAGTATTGGGCTGCACCAAAAGGACAATCAAAAATTAATTCATTCTTTGCTTCAGTTGCGGGATGTGGGCAATTCGGTGATTGTGGTAGAACACGATAAAGATATGATAGAGCATGCCGATTATGTGATAGATATTGGCCCTGCCGCCGGTAAGTTGGGAGGCAAAATAGTATCGCAAGGTACTCCTTCAGAAATTAAAGAGCATCATACCCTAACTGCCGATTACCTTAATGGAACGAAAGAAATTTCCGTTCCCAAAAAACGCCGAAAAGGCAATGGCAAAACGCTTACTTTAACGGGAGCTTCCGGCAACAACTTAAAAAATGTCACAGTCACTTTCCCATTAGGAACCATGATTGGTGTAACCGGTGTTTCGGGTAGCGGGAAATCGACCCTCATTAACGAAACCCTCTACCCTATTCTAAATGCACATTTTTTCCACGGCGTTAAAAAACCGATGCCCTACAAAAGCATTGAAGGCTTGGAGCATATTGATAAAGTTATCGATATTAACCAATCTCCCATAGGTAGAACACCTCGCTCCAATCCTGCTACCTATACGGGTGTTTTTTCAGAAATAAGAAACCTATTTGTAAAAGTTCCCGAAGCCATGATACGGGGGTATAAACCGGGACGTTTTAGTTTTAATGTAGCAGGCGGACGATGTGAAACCTGTCAGGGAGGCGGATTGAAAGTGATTGAAATGAATTTCCTCCCCGATGTATATGTAGAGTGTGAAACCTGCCAAGGGAAACGCTTCAACCGAGAAACTTTGGAGGTTCGTTACAAAGGAAAATCGATTTATGATGTATTGGAAATGACCATTAATGAAGCTTGCGAGTTTTTTGAAAACATCCCCAAAATTTACCGAAAACTAAAAACCATTCAGGATGTGGGGCTGGGCTATATCACTTTGGGGCAACAGTCAACCACCCTTTCGGGAGGCGAAGCACAACGTATTAAACTGGCTACCGAACTTTCCAAAAGAGATACCGGAAACACCTTCTATATTCTTGACGAACCTACTACGGGACTTCATTTTGAGGATATAAGAGTCCTCATGATAGTTCTTGAAAAACTGGTTGCCAAAGGAAACACGGTATTGATTATTGAACACAATCTGGATGTGATAAAAATCGTGGACCACATTATTGATATTGGCCCCGAAGGAGGAAAAAAAGGAGGCATGGTCATTGCCGAAGGAACCCCGGAAGAAATTAGCAAGAATAAAAAAAGCTTTACGGCTCATTTCCTTAAAAAAGAATTACTTTAGAAAAAACTTGTGACAATGCGAAGTGAAAGCAGACATAAAAACTGGAATGAAATAAAAACCAACGACTCTTGGGCCATTTTTAAAATTATGGGGGAGTTTGTGGAAGGGTACGAAAAATTAAGTCGTATAGGGCCTTGTGTTTCTATATTTGGTTCTGCAAGAACCAAAGAGAACCAAAAATATTACCAATTAGCCGAAAAAATTGCTCAAAAAATTACTGAAAACGGCTACGGAATTATTACCGGAGGTGGCCCTGGAATTATGGAAGCGGGCAACAAAGGAGCCCATTTGGCAGGGGGAACCTCGGTAGGATTAAATATCGATTTGCCCTTTGAGCAGCATGACAATCCCTTTATTGACAAAGACAAAAGTATCGATTTCGATTACTTTTTTGTACGTAAGGTGATGTTTGTAAAATATTCACAAGGGTTTGTAGTGATGCCCGGCGGATTTGGAACCTTAGACGAACTCTTTGAAGCCATTACCTTAATTCAAACACATAAAATTGACCGTTTTCCTATTATTTTGGTGGGAAGTGATTTTTGGGGAGGATTGCTGGATTGGATAAAAAATACCCTCATTAAAGAAGGCAATATTAGCCCTGAAGATATCCATTTAATCAATTTGGTAGATACCGAAGACGAGGTACTGGAAATTCTGAATACCTTCTATGACGAGTATAATTTAAGTCCGAATTTTTAGGCTTACACCGCTACCAATGATACTAATACGGTTTGTTTTCCTTTTGTTTCCATGGATACTTTCATCGCAAAGTATTTTGAAAACCATGTGCTACAATTTGTTGGAGTTTCCGGAAGCAAACCCTCAAAACCGAGAAATCATCCTTCGGGATATTTTAGATGAATATTCTCCCGATATCTTTATGGTATGTGAGCTACAAAGTGGGCTTGGAGCCGATTTAATAGTAAACAACTCCCTCAATTATTCAGAAGATAGATACCGCAGAGCCACCTTTGTACCTAACCAGTCCGGGGGTGCCAATTTACAGCAGTTGTTATTTTTCAGAAAAGATAAATTTATTTTGGAGAACGAAGAGGTCATCTCAACCAATGTTCGAGACATTAATCACTATACTTTAAAACTTAGCACGGCAGATGTAGCAAACAATCCCGTTCGTATTGAAATTTTTATCACTCATCTTAAATCCAGTACCGGCGGTAGCAATGAACAGCAACGCCTTAATATGGTGCAACACTTTACCAACCGATTAGAAACACTAGATCCAAATGCATTTGTGATTTTTGCAGGCGATTTAAACTTGTATTCCTCTACAGAGCCTGCCTATATTGAATTACTGGACCCTACCAACGCCATTGTTATGATAGACCCCATTAACACCCCCGGTGCTTGGACTAACAATGTTAATTTTCAAGGGGTTCATACACAAAGTACACGAATAAGTTCTTCTCCTTTTGGTGCCGGCTCCGGTGGTGGATTGGACGATCGATTCGATTTTGTATTAATTTCAGAAAATATGAACACTAATCCATTATTACATTACATCCCAAATACTTACAAAGCCTTCGGAAATAATGGCAATTGCTTCAATTTAAGTATTAATGATAGTAATTGTAATGGACTATTTGGAGAGACGTTGCGGGATAACTTGTATTATATGAGCGACCATTTGCCTGTTGTGATGGATTTAGAAACCAATGAAGAGATTGTTATCCTTAATACTAATACGGTTCAAAATAAACCGCTTTTCAAACTGAAAAACACCTTGGTTACCGAAACGCTAAGCATAGAAAACAATAGGCCATTTCCTATAACCGTTGCCATTTTTAACACACTGGGCCAACGACTCAAAGAATTTCACATTACTACTGGGGAAAACACACAGATAGATGTTTCATGGATGCCTGCCGGCTTGTATTTTTTAAATGAAATTTCACCAAAAGGGGGTACTGTAAAATTTGTAAAAGAATAATTTGAAGCTTCTAAAGTGGTTCATATGCAGTCTTATTTTGCTTACCGTTTCGGTACATGCACAACACACGCTACATATTGATGCAGTACTGAACCCCGAAACACAAAGCCTCTCCATTACCCAGCAAATCACATTTGTAAACACTTCTGAAACAAGTATTTCTGAAATTTACTTACTGGATTGGGCCAATAGTTTTTCAAGTAAAACTACTCCCTTGGCCGAACGCTTTGCAGAAAACTTTAATAGTTCTTTTCATTTTGAAAAAGAGGAAAACAGAGGAAAAACTACGATTACCTACATTCAAGACCATCAAAATAAACCTTTGGTCTGGAATAGAGACAAAGGACCCGACCTAATAAATATAACCCTTGAAGAAATACTGCCTCCCAAAGGCGAAGTAGTGCTTCATCTGTCCTACACAGTAAAAGTCCCCAACGATAAATTTACACGCTTTGGGGTTTCAAAATATGAAGACTACAAACTTCGGTATTGGTTTATGGCTCCTGCTGTTTTTGACGGCGAATGGCAAGCGTATAGCAATAAAAATGTAGAGGACTTTTATATGAGTCCGTCCCGTTTTTTGGTCAATTTTCATTTCCCAAAAGAATATACCCTTGTAAGTGACTTAGACATTATTTCTGAAACCGTAATAAACGGAAATAAAATAGTTCATCTGGAAGGAAATAATAGAATGAACGTACCTATCTATCTTGATAAAAATTTACACTTCAACAGTGTCGTGACTGATAATTTTGAACTGCAGACAGACCTTAGAGATAAAAAAGTGACACCGGCTATTAAGGCCTTACAGATTGATCGCATCACCCATTTTCTGGAAGAAAAACTGGGGCCCTACCCTTTCGAAAAAATGGTTATTAGCGATGCCGATTATCGTAACAATCCGGTATATGGCCTTAACCAGCTCCCCGATTTTATTAGTCCTTTTCCCAACGGATTTGAAATGGACATGGAGCTCCTTAAAACCATGACACGAAAGTTTCTTGAAAATACCTTATATGTAAACCCGCGAGAAGATCACTGGTTGCTTGGAGCACTACAAACATATCTGATGATGGAGTACGTAAACACGTACTATCCGGATACCAAGCTCATTGGTAACTTAAGCGAATTTTTAATCATTCGATGGTCGCATGTAAGTACGTTAGAATTTAATGACCAATACCCCTTATTGTATTTAAATATGGCGCGAAGCAATCTGCACCAATCATTAAAAACAACGAGGGACTCTTTAATAAAATTCAATAAAAATATTGCCAGTGACTATTACGCAGGAGCCGGTTTTGGTTATTTAAGTGATTATCTGGGGAAAGAAGCGTTGGATACTACCATTAGCGAGTTTTACCAAAATCAATTATTACAACCCACCAATACGCAAGATTTTCAGGAAGCCCTTTCCAAAAACACAAGCCTTCCCATAAACTGGTTTTTTGAAGACTATGTGGGAAAAAGAACATTAATCGATTTTAAAATAAAAAAAGTAACTTCAGTAAATGATTCTTTGATAGTTACCATTCGGAATAAAGAAAACAATGCCATGCCGGTTTCATTATACGGCCTCGATAAAAATGACATTGTCTTCAAAAAATGGATTCAACCATTTGACAGCAGTATTACCGTAACTGTTCCCAAGGAAAAGGTAAAAAGACTGGCATTGAATTACGAAGCCAGTATTCCTGAAATGAATCAGCGTAATAATTTCAAAAAAGTAACTGCCATATTTAACAAACCTCTTCAATTTCGTCTCTTTCAGGATGTGGAAGATCCCAAATACAATCAGTTATTCTTTATGCCGGTCTTTCAATACAATCTCTACGATGGCTTTAGTTTAGGAATGAAACTGTACAACAAAACGCTACTTCCCAAAGATTTTAACTACCGTTTAGAGCCACAGTTTGGATTCCGCTCCAAGACTATTGTAGGAAGTGGGTCATTTTATTATACCTCCCGCTATGACCATCAAAATCTGTATTCGTTGCGAACAGGTATTGCCGGCACCTATTTTTCGTATGATGAAGATTTGTTCTACAAAAGAATTTCCCCCTATATCACCTTTGCATTTCGAGACCATAAAGACTTACGAAAAAACACCAAGCAGTATATCAATTTGCGAAATGTAAATGTGTCCCGTGATGAAAATCCTTTAAATCCCAATCAAGAGCCCAATTATAATGTATATAATGCACAGTATGTATATATAGACAATAATTTAACTGATTATTACCGAGGACTGTTCGATTTTCAGGTCTCAAAAAAATTTAGTAAAGCTTCCCTTCAGTTAGAATACCGAAAACTTTTTTTAAGTAATCGGCAGTTGAATTTGCGTTTTTTTTCAGGAATTTTTCTGAATAATAAGACTGAAACCAGCGACGATTATTTCAGCTATGCCTTAGACCGCCCGTCTGACTATCTTTTCGATTATAATTACTACGGAAGAAGTGAAGACACAGGACTCTTTAGCCAGCAATTAATCATCGCCGAAGGAGGATTTAAATCAAAATTACAACCTGCCTATGCCAACCAGTGGATTACCACACTTAATGCAAGTACCAACATTTGGAAATGGATTTATGCTTATGCCGATGCCGGGATAATTAAAAATACGGGCTTTGAGCCCGAATTTGTCTATGACACCGGAGTACGTGCCAGCTTGGTGGCAGATTATTTTGAATTGTATTTCCCGCTCTATTCCAATTTAGGTTGGGAACCCGGCCTGGGAAACTATGATCAACGTATTCGTTTTATCGTTACCTTAGACATTAAAACCTTGTTAGGTCTTTTTACAAGAAAGTGGTATTAGAGACAGGTCTTGGGTCTTGGATTAAAATTATTTTTTAAATTTATATTCATTTCTTATACAGAACCCAGAACCCTATGAAAATCCTCGACAACTGGCGCATTCTTATTTTACTATGTCTTACTTTAGGTTTGGCTCCCTTTTTTCCCGAGCCCCATCTTTGGGGAAAAATTAAGTGGATTGCCGGAGGAGCTGTTGGAATGACCCCAAAAGATTATTTCGACGTTGCATTACATGGAACCCCTTTCGTTTTACTCATTCGCAGAGTTTTTATTGAATTTCGAAAAAAGAATGAAAAATAATTAACAAAATTATAATTTTAATAAGAATTCCTTAAAATATTACCGTTGTTCCGCATTGATATTTTCCCTACTTTTGCAGGGTAATATTCCCTCTTATGCAAACAAACCCTCAAACCAACGGCGCCATTTCTTTTGAAGACTTTAAAGCAGAAGTTTTAAAAGATTATTCAGTAGCCGTTACCAGTCGTGAGTGTAGTTTATTGGGAAGACGCGAAGTACTTACCGGAAAAGCAAAATTCGGAATCTTTGGCGATGGTAAAGAAGTGCCACAATTAGCTTGGGCCAAAGCCTTCCAAAAAGGAGATTGGCGTAGCGGATACTACCGCGACCAGACTTTTATGATGGCCAATAACCAATTAAATATTGAACAGTTCTTTGCCGGATTGTATGCCCATACCACCATGGAAGCAGATCCTATGAGTGCCGGACGCCAGATGGGAGGTCACTTTATGAGTCATAGTCTCAACGAAGACGGCTCTTGGAAAAACCTCACCGAGCAAAAAAACAGCAGTTCAGACATCTCTCCTACGGCCGGACAAATGCCACGCTTATTAGGTTTGGCACAAGCTTCTAAGATTTTTAGAAATGTAAAGGAAGTAAGCAAATTCTCCAATTTTTCCATAAATGGTAACGAAGTGGCCTGGGGTACCATTGGAAACGCCAGTACCAGTGAAGGTTTGTTTTGGGAAACCATCAATGCGGCAGGTGTGTTGCAAGTGCCTATGGTCATGTGTGTATGGGATGATGAATACGGCATTTCGGTACATGCGAAACACCAAACCACCAAAGAGGATATTTCAGAAATCCTGAGCGGATTTCAACGTACCGAAGACAAACCCGGCTATGAAATATTCAAAGTAAAAGGATGGGATTATCCAGTCCTTGTAGAGACTTTTCAAAAGGCCGGACAGATTGCCCGAGAAGAACATATTCCGGTGTTAATTCACGTAATAGAACTCACACAGCCCCAAGGGCATTCAACTAGTGGCTCCCACGAGCGTTATAAAAGTGCCGAACGCCTGCAATGGGAAAAAGACAACGATTGCAATGTAAAAATGCGCCAGTGGATGATAGAAAGCAATATTGCGACTGCGGAGGAACTGGACGAACTGGAAAAAAATATCAAAAAGCAGGTGCGGGAAGGGAAAACCAAAGCCTGGGCTTCCTTTTTAGCACCCCACAAGCAGGAGCAGAAAGAAGCACTTACCTTGATTGGTAATTTGGCCGAAAGCAGCCCTAACAAACCCTTTATAGAAAAAATTAAAGAGGCCTTAGCCGAAGAAAAAGAACCGTTGCGAAGGGATGTTATTTCAAAAGCACGAAAGGCATTGCGGTATGTAGTGGCTGAAAATTCACCGGAAAAAAAGCAATTACAGGACTGGGTAAATAACTTTTTCGATATCGTTCAGCCCAAGTATAGTGATAATGTTTATTCCGAATTACCTTCCAAAGCAACCAACGTAACCGAGGTGCTTCCCTCCTATGCAGCCGATGCCGAGGAAGTGGACGGAAGGGTAATTCTACGTGATAATTTTGATACCATCTTCACTAATTTCCCGGAGACCATGGTGTTTGGAGAAGATAGTGGAGCCATTGGAGATGTTAACCAAGGGCTGGAAGGACTTCAGGAAAAGTATGGCGAATTACGAATTAGCGATGCCGGAATACGGGAAGCTACCATTTTAGGACAAGGAATTGGTTTGGCGATGCGTGGCTTACGCCCTATTGCTGAAATTCAGTATCTGGATTATATTATGTATTGTTTGCAAATTATGACAGATGATTTGGCAACGGTACGTTACCGAACCGCCGGAAAGCAAAAAGCACCACTCATTGTGCGTACCCGTGGTCACCGACTGGAAGGTATCTGGCACAGCGGTTCGCAAATGGGCGCCTTGATTAATTTACTACGTGGCATGTATATTTTAGTGCCCCGAAATATGGTAAAAGCAGCCGGATTCTATAATACCTTACTGCAAAGCGATGAGCCTGCTTTGATTGTGGAGTGTTTGAACGGCTACCGATTGAAAGAAAAAATGCCTTCCAATTTAGGGGAATTCCGAACGCCTATTGGCGTGGTGGAAACCGTAAAGGAAGGAAGTGACATTACCCTGGTTTCCTACGGAAGCACCCTGCGTATCGTTCAGGAAGCCGCAAAAGAATTACTACAAGTAGGTATTGATGCCGAAGTAATTGACATTCAAACCCTGTTACCACTGGACATCAACCACGATATTGTAAAAAGTGTTCAAAAAACCAACCGATTGTTAGTGATTGACGAAGATATGCCAGGCGGGGCTTCGGCCTATATTCTGGAACAGATTGTCAATGAACAAAATGGCTATCAATATTTAGACAGCAAACCACAAACCTTGGCCGCACAACCCCACCGACCTGCCTATGCTACCGATGGCGACTATTTTTCAAAACCTTCTGCTGAAGATATCTTTGAAAAGGTCTATGCGATGATGCACGAAAGCAATCCTGAGGAATTTCCGAAGTTGCGATAGTGTCACTTCAATTTTCTTAGTGCTTCTATTAAAGCCTAAGGTTTATGAACCTCAATTAAAATCACCTCGAAGGAATTTCAGTGATAGTTGGTGGCGCAAGTAAAAGTGCAAATAAGTATTAAAAATATAAGACCTGACGAAGTCAGGCAACCCTTCGGTGCAGAATATGCGAAGAAAAGCTCCGAAATCCAGGAGTGTAACGACGCGGAGTTTTCGAGCGGTTTTTGCTATAGGCAAAAAATTCCTCAGCGAAGTGCCCTTTTCTTTTGATTCGTTTTCTTTTGGGCATGCAAAAGAAAATGAATAGAAAGGATAAATATCCTAAGGAATAGACCTTTTTTTGAACGCACCTTGCAAAGCAAGTCGAGAACTGTTCTTGTCAGTTCGAGCTCAGTCGAGAACTACCCATGGAACACTTATCATTTAGGTCTCGACTGCGCTCGACCAGACGCAATAAAAAATTCCTCTATAAAATTTCTTTATTTAAAAAAAACTTCGATATTTACCACAACAAAAAAGAACAAACCCAAGTGATGTTACTTTCCAATATCAATAATACTAACAATAATAACGGAAACCCGTAGCAGAAACTTGTCCCGTATATCGAACCCGTCAAGTTTCTAATTTGACGGGTTTTTTTGTGAAATAGTAAATCTTCGATTTACGTAATTGAACAAATCCCGCGTGAAACAGCGGGATCAAAGAAGTAAAAACGTTTAAAGAAAAAACAAATAACCCAAGAATATGTGTGGAATTGTATGTGCCTTCAATCTAAAGCAACCCAGTGAAGTGTTGCGCCCCCAATTATTAACTATGGCAAAATGCCTGCGGCATCGCGGTCCGGACTGGAGTGGGATCTATAGCGATGCCAACACCATCATGGCCCACGAGCGTCTGGCGATTGTAGACCCCACCTCTGGGAAGCAGCCCTTGTTTTCAGAAGATAAGCAGTTGGTGCTAGCCGCCAATGGCGAAATTTATAACCATCAGGAACTTCGGAAACAATTTGAGGGCAAATATAACTTCCAAACCAAAAGTGATTGCGAAGTCATTTTGGCACTATATAAAGAAAAAGGAGCTGCCTTTCTGGATGAATTGAACGGCATTTTTGGCTTTGCCCTATACGATGTACAAAACGATGCCTACCTCATTGCCCGTGACCATATGGGGATTATCCCTCTGTATATGGGTTGGGACAAGGACGGCACCTTTTATGTGGCTTCGGAATTAAAAGCACTGGAAGGGGTATGTACCAAAATCGAACTCTTCCCTCCCGGGCATTATCTGTATAGCAAAGACAGCGAACTGAAACGCTGGTGGACCCGCGACTGGATGGAATATGAAAATGTAAAAGACAATGAAACCTCTATTGAAGACCTACGGAAAGCCTTAGATGCAGCCGTGCACCGCCAACTGATGAGTGACGTACCTTACGGGGTGTTGCTTTCCGGCGGATTAGACAGTTCTATTACTTCAGCATTAGCTAAAAAATATGCCGACAAGCGTATTGAAAGTGGCGATGTGGAAAACGCCTGGTACCCCCGCCTCCACTCTTTTGCCATTGGACTGGAAGGCTCACCCGATTTGGCCGCTGCCCAAAAGGTAGCCGACCATTTGGGGACGGTACACCACGAAATTAACTTTACCATACAAGAAGGGATTGATGCCTTGCGGGACGTGATTTACCATGTAGAAACCTATGATATTACTACTATCCGCGCTTCGACCCCTATGTTTTTACTAGCACGTGCCATTAAGGCCATGGGGATAAAAATGGTGCTCTCCGGTGAAGGCGCCGATGAGATTTTTGGTGGCTATTTGTATTTCCATAAAGCGCCTAGTGCCAAAGATTTTCACGAAGAGAATGTACGCAAGTTGGATAAGCTCCATATGTATGACTGTCTAAGAGCTAATAAGAGTCTGGCTTCCTGGGGAATTGAAGGACGTGTGCCCTTTTTAGACAAAGAATTTATGGATGTGGCCATGCGCCTCAACCCGAAAGACAAAATGATTATTGCCGGGCAAGGCAACCCCAAGGCGAAGCAAGCCATGGAAAAATGGGTGTTGCGCGAAGCCTTTGGCGAACTACTTCCCGAAGCCGTGGCGTGGCGCCAAAAGGAACAATTTAGTGATGGCGTTGGCTATAGCTGGATTGATACCCTAAAAGAGCTAGTACAACAAGAAGTAAGTGACGAACAACTGGCGAATGCAAAGTACCGCTTCCCGATACAAACTCCCACCAGCAAGGAAGAATTTTATTACCGCAGTATTTTTGAAGAACACTTCCCCAGTGATGCGGCTGCCTTAACCGTGCCTAGTGTCCCTAGTGTGGCGTGTAGCAGTGCGGTAGCGTTAGCTTGGGACGAAAGTTTTAAAAATATGAACGACCCAAGTGGCCGGGCAGTAAAGAATGTGCATACGGAGGCGTATGGGGAGTAGAAATTAGTATTTTATGTAAATTCTTTATTTTAAAATCTTTATACGCAGCTTGAGGATAGCCATTGTTGAGTGGCGGTAAGTTTTCTATTATTTTTTCTCTAATATGTGTAGGTATTCTGTTGTCGAATTGGCTTTGTGGTTTCTGTTTTCTTCTTTGTCAGCTTTGAATCGTTGATACTCTTTCTTAACCAAGTCATATACCCCGTATTTTGACATGATTGATTTTATTTCGTATTCACTCATCAAGCCTTCATTATTGTAACTTAGAAAAGTGTATTTAAAATTTGCGTTTTTAATCAATTCTTCAAAGGAATTTGCAACGGAATTTTTACTACAAAATTTTGATTTTTCATATGAGCGAAGTCCCGTTTTCCCTTTTGGTGTAAAACGGTCATATTTTGCAATGGTGTTTAATAAATGATAGTTTGCTCCGTATTGTCGCGCATTGTAAGGCGGGTCAAGATACAAAATGTCTCCACTGATTTTTTTCACAAGCTCGTTACTATCTGAATTAAAAACTTTATGGGCGTGATCGTTAATAACAAATTCCGCAGGTTCAACTGTCATTTCTTTTTGTGCAGATTTTTTAATTTGTTTAAGAAACGCACCATAAACTGAAGCGGTATTTGCCACCCTATCAGCGCTTTCTAACAGAGAAGCCAAAAGAAAATAATATTGATTAACAGTAATTTGTTTTTCTTTTTTCCAACTCTCAATTTTTTGTCTGACGGCATCAATCTTCTTTCCATTTTTTTCGGAAAAATATAGCCTTTGTGCTTTTCCGTTTTCTGAATATTCTTCAAAAACAAATCCTTTAACTCCGTTAAGACTGTTGAGTTCTTCTATTAAATTCTTGAATTCAAAAGCTTGATGATTTTCAATGTAGTTTTTATTTAAAACGAAACTGTAATATTCAATATCGTTACTGATTATTTGTTTTACTTCTAGTTTAAAATTTCGTCCAACAATTCCAGTTCCTGCAAACAAATCACAGAAAACCTTATCAGATAAATCTTGCCCGACAACTGAATGAACAGAATGTTTTATAAAATCAGAAAGTTTATGTTTTGAGCCTATATAATTCATTTTGTAATCCAAATTATATCACTATAAACGCTTTTATTGTCCAATTGAATTTTGTTAAATCCGTTTTCTTTTGAAAATTGAATGAAATTTTTTACCCTATTTTCTATAAAATCAAAATTTGATTTACTTTCTAAATCTTCACAAACTATAAACAAGCGATTTTCTAAATGAAAACGACCTTGTTTTGATTGATTTCTGTAAAACCAAAGAATCAAATTGTTCTTTCCTTGTCTGCTCGCCAAGTCATAATTAATACCATCACTAATTGCTTTTGGAAAATAAGTTGTTTTTAAATCAAATGGTGTGTCAAATAGATAAAAATCTATGGTTTTATGAAATGGGTCTTGTTCTTTAATCGCTCCGTTATTTGAGAAAATTTCTTCGTGTATTTTTGCACAATTAAAATTGTACCATCTGTGCAAAGCATAATTGAAATCAATTTCATTTTTGGCAGAATTTGACTTTACTTCATTAATAGTTTTACTTGTGTAGATAAACTTTGTCGCGGAATCCAAGTAGTTATTTTGCATTTGCCATTTTTTATCCAAAAGCAAAAGAGATTTCTTAATTTCTTCCCGTGTAACCATTTTTCAGTTGTTGTCTTGTGGATAAAATTTTTTAGTCAAACTTGAACTTGCTCTACACCAACTCCCAACATTACCAAGTTGTAGATTCTTGTAGTCTTCAATAAATTTAGTATTGTAAACCCAACGATAAAAACTATTTTTATTGGGTTTTGTTAACACTAAAAATAATTCTGTTTTTGTCATATTATTTTACCCTACTAAATATTAAATTGCCTCCAACTAATTCATATTCAATTACTACAATTGGTTTGCATAAAGTTGCATTTGTTGAATCAAAAGCAAGAAAATCACACCAAATAGTGGAACTAATTGATAAATAAGTCATTCCTTTCTTTGTTATGAGCATTGGTTGAATATCACTTGGGCGATTTGGTAAATAATACTGCTCTAACCAATCAACATATCTTTGTATTTGACGAAGATTATCTTTGCTTGCTTCAACTGCTTTTAATTCTATTGGAATTATTGTTCTCTGTGTATTATGAATTACAGACAAACAAACATCTATGCGTTGCATTCCTACTCCACAAGACACTTCGTTTCCAATCCATTCAATAATATTATTAGGCGGAATAATAGATTTGTCTAAACTTGTATTTGTTGATTTTCCAATATTTTGTGTTATATATGCTTGTAAATGAGATTCAAATGCTTTATTGCTATTTAACTTATTAATAAGTCGTGGTAAAACATTAATATTAGTTATTGTAATCCCAGAATAGGAATGTGCATGTGAACTTGACTCTACTTCTTTTGTTGCAGTATTAAAAGTAAATTTTAGCCCACTTAATGAAGTCCTTGAATTTGCTGTCCGAATTATTTGTATCAATCTTTCCGATTCATACAACGTAATCATTGTATTTCCTCTGTTTCCTTTTAATTTTCGGTAAATTAAACTCCAAAGCATTTGATTAGGTGAGGTCAAACCTTTTATGCTATCCAACGCTTCCCATTCAGATACACCTTTTGCATAGACGGTGTCGGGTTCAATTTCAACTCTAAAAGTTAAGTTTTTTCCTAAATCCGAAAGTAAATATTGAGTGGTGGAATAATTTTCAAGAAATACTTCTGTTGATTTTACTTTGAAAACACCATAAAATTTACCTTCAATTCCGCTTTGTGCTTGAAGATAAAAAATGATATAATCACTAAAACGAACCCTGCCAAAATCAGCAATCATTCCACATAATTTGTTTTCACCAGCAAATTTTCTTCCTGCATATAGTGCTGTTGTCGGATTATTATTGAAATCAACAGCGTCTGTTGCAGAACCTGTTCCTGCAAACATATATTCTAAATGCACTTTGAAAGTAGTTTCATCTACTATTAAAACGTGTGTAGTTGCCATCTCTAAAAATCCTTTTTGAAAACAAAAATATACTCATGTTTGAAAATGTAATAATCACTTTTCATAGCACGATAAGTCCAAATACCATTTTTACCTAATTTTCCTTTGTTTCCTTCTATGTTTTTTACAATAATTCCTTTTAGTTTTGTTTTGAAATTTTGTTTAATTGCTTGCATTAAATATAATGAAAGAGGAACCACCTCTCCGTTTTTGTACACATCTCCAATAACCAAAGCAAAATACCTGTTTTTCGACAAATAGGGCAATGTATTCTTGCAAACTTTTACAAATGTTTCCACAAATGTATTCAAATCACTTATTTTTGATAAGTCGTTACTGTTTTCTGTAAATTTTACGATGTCCATATATGGAGGGTGAAACAACATCAATTTTGCATTTTTTTCTTCTAAATGCGATAAGCCATTTTCAATTTCTTGTTTTGTTTGTGTTTCGTTTGTAACATCGCAATTATGAATCGAAAAACATTCGGAAGAAGAATTTGTCATTTGAGAATTTACGTAATCAATCATCGTTTGATTGATGTCTAATCCAATAAATTTTCTGTTTAAACTTTCACATTCATAAAGTGTTGTACCACTACCTAAAAACACGTCTAAAACTAAATCGTTTTCCTTTGTAAATCGTCTTATAAGTTGATTGGGAATTTGTGGAATAAAATTACCATGATAAATATTTTTATGCTTTCCACTTTTATCTCGTTCATTGATAAGCCACAATGAATTAACATCTATGTCAAGTTGTTTCCAATCATCAATATTTAAATCATTAAATTTCATTTCAATAGGCTAAATTTATTTATTGCTTAGTTTGTCACAAAAAAAGTCAAAATGATTTTCTTTCCGCTTGAATTTATAAAGAAATTGTCAAAAAATTTCTGAAAGTACTAACATTTTTGGGTTCATTTACACTTGCACACAACGATAGTTTATAAGAAAAGTAGTAGATTCGAGACCTTTTCATTATACGTTATTTTTTTGTAAGGAATCTACCAATGACATCAAAAAAAGGTGTTAGAACAATCCACTTATATATAAAGATTCTAAATAGCTCCTTAGTAACACTTACCATTCACTATCTGCTTTGGGGTAAAGGGTGCTGGGTAAAAGGTCTTACTATCTCAAGACCCAAGGCCCAGAACCTATGACCCAGAACCCAGACCCTAAAATGGTAAAGGGTCAATAGTGAGTGATGCTTTTACTTATAGTTCCATTTTTTAACTCATGTTCTCGGGTCTCATGGAATCAAACATAGAACGGCTTTTTGGAAATCCAAGCGGTGCATGTCCGAAAACGACCCAAATCGACGCATTTGGCAGAAATCGACCGTTTTGGCAGAAAAGGGCAGGATTTGTCAAAAATCGACACTTTTTGCAGGTTTGGGTCACTTTTGGCAGAAATCAACCCCCAAAAAAGAGGCTACTACTTCGTGTTTACTCCGTATTTACTTCGTGTTTAAGTCGTGTTTACTTCGTGTTTAACTCGTCTTTACTCCGTGTTTACCTCGTGTTTACCTCGTGTTTACTTCGTGTTTATTGGGTAAAGGGTAGTAATTAGGTTATTTCGATACAATTTTCTTACGAAAATTACTCAATAACCAGCGAATTCAAGTAAACGGTGGCTGAGTGATTCAGTAACGCTGAATCGTATCGAAGCCAAATGTTTAGGGTGAAGGGTACTGGGTGCTGGCGTGTCAGTTCGAGTGTTTTTGACCGAAGGGAAAAAATGTACCTGTCCTGAGCGCAGTCGAAGGGTCGAGAACCAGACCCTGCAAGACTTCTCGATACATCCCGACACTTCGTTCGGGACACTCGAAGTGACATTACGAAATCAAATTCCCTTCCTCATCCCATTGCGCAATTTCGCCACGGGTATTAGGATCCACACATTTGGCTAACCATTCCGGGTCGTAACTTAATCCGTGAGCATCCAGTACGTCTTGCGGTACCCCGTCCCAATTATTAGGTTCGTTCCCTTTATAGCCTAATTCTTTAATACCTACTTCGCTGGTAAAATAGCCGGTAAGCACTAAATTCCGCATCAGGGAAAAGAATTGTACTTCGTGCGGGTGTTCTTTGGCTTCCGGGTCGGGCCAGGCAATGAGGTCCAGCACTTCTTTTTGCTGGGCTTCGGTACAGCTACGGAAAGTGAGTTTGTACTTGGCATTGCAATAAATATCCAGCCATACCAAACCTCCTTTAATCTTCGTTTGAAACTCCGGTACATCTTTCGCCATAAATTCTATAAAGGGTACTACGTTGGCATCGGCAATGCTTCCGGCTTCGGTGGGTGGTAAAATAAGATTGGCCAGGGTTTCTATTTGTTGTAATTCATCTTCTTCAAAAAATTCCTCACATAATAGTTTTTCATCAAATTCCTGCTCTTTAGGAGTTCTTCCATAGGTATATTTCCACAGCGCTTCTTCTACTACTTCGGGAGGGGTGGTATCTACACAGCCTTGCAAGGCCAAACTTGCTCCCAACGAACCTAATAACATGGTTTTAAAACTTTCTCTTCTATCCATGGCTTATAAATTTTGTTTTTTCAATTCTTCAATAATATAGTCTGAAGTACGCCACGCCAGTGCCAGGATGGTCCAAGTGGGGTTTTTATCGGCTTGCGACACAAACGGCCCCGCATCTACCACAAACACATTTTTTACATCGTGTAGTTGCTCAAATTCATTTACCACCGAAGTCTTAGGGTCGCTTCCCATACGGGTGGTGCCTACTTCATGGATGATACGCCCCGGATTTAACAAGCCGTAGTCTTGTTCTTTGGTAGGTTTATCCCCTAACGGAATACCCCCCATATTGTGGCAAATTTCTTCGAAGGTATCGTGCATGTGTTTCGACTGCTTACGTTCGTAATCGGTCCAATGATAATTGAAGCGCAGTACCGGGATTCCCCATTCGTCCACCGTGGTAGGGTCTATTTCGCAATAGTTATCTTTCATGGCAATCGATTCGCCACGTCCGGAAACACCCATGACCGAACCGTAAAACTTCTTCACATCATCGCGTAAGCCGTTTCCGTAGCCACCAACTTTTAATCCTAAATATTTGTTTAAAGAATTAGGGTTAAAACCGGTTCCGTATCCCGGCATACCCATACCGCCCCATATTTCAATATGGTAGCCACGTGGGAAGTCCAGCTTTTTATTATCCAGCCACCAAGGCGAATACACGTGTAGTCCGCCTACTCCGTCTTCGTTATAGCGCTTACGATTCATGAGCTCGGGGACAAAGAAAGCTCGATCGGTTCCGGTGGAATCGTGTAAATACTTCCCTATCAATCCGCTGCTATTTCCTAATCCGTTGGGGAATTTTTCACTTTTTGAATTCAATAAAATACGAGCCGAGCTACACGCCGAAGCGGCCAAAATGACCACACGAGCAGTTAAGCCATATTGCTTTCTATCTTCTTTGTTAATGTATTTTACCCCAGTGGCTTTTCCGTTTTCATCAATGGTCACTTCGCTCACCATGGCATTTACATATAAATCTACTTGTCCGCCATTTTTCTGGGCAGGGAAAATGAGACAACTTCCTGAGGAGAAATCGGCATAGACCGAACAGCTTCGGTTACACTGGCGGCAATAGAAGCATACCCCACGTTCATTATTAATACGCTTGGTTAAAATAGACAGCCGAGAAGGAATAACATCTACCCCCGATTTTTTAGCTCCTTTTATATAATACAATTCGTGCAAGCGAGGTTTTGGTGCAGGAAGAAAAAAACCATCGGGGTCATTCTCCAGCTTTTCATTACTTCCGAAGACACCAATGAGTTTATCCACCTTATCGTAATACGGTTTTACATCGTCATAACCAATAGGCCAGTTATCACCCAACCCATCTTTGTCTTTTCCTTTAAAATCTTTTGGTCCAAAACGCAGCGAAATACGACCCCAGTGGTTGGTACGACCCCCTAACATAATAGAGCGAAACCAATCGAATTGTGTATCGCCAATCTGGTTATAGGGCTCCCCTTCAATTTCCCAGCCACCATAGGCCATATCAAACTCGCCAAAATCACGTTGGGTTCCGGCACCACGACGAGGGGATTCATAAGGCCATTTTAATTGGGTTCGGGTTTTGGGGTCGGCAGGATCGAAGAATGGACCTGCTTCTACTACAGCCACTTTAAGACCGGCATCGGCAAGGACCTTAGTGGCCATTCCCCCTCCCGCACCGGAGCCTACAATAATGACATCGTAGGATTTTTGCGATTCAATAATTTGCATGAAACAAGGTGTATTTGGTTAGATTTGTATTTAACGAATCCTAAAAATACAATTATAAATGAATTGAATAGAAAAAATGGAAAAGGAATTTCTATAAATACTTCTACTGTTGAAGGTAGGTAGTTACAAATTGCTGTAAGTCTGCACCATGCAAATTCTTAGCAATTACCCTCCCTTCCTCATCCAACAAAAAGTTGGCAGGAATGGTTTGCAATCGCAAGGTTTTCATAAAAGCAGCTTCATCCCCTTGTAAATCGGAAGCATGCAACCATCGGTATGCGCCATCTTTTTCAATGGCATTTTCCCACGCTTCTTTGCTGGTTTCCAATCCGTAGGCAATAATCTGAAACCCTTTGTCATGATAGGCATCCCATAGAGGCACTAAAAATGCGCTGTTTTCCTTTCGGCAAGGCACACACCAAGAGGCCCAAAGATCTATAATGGTAAGTTTTTCTCCCAATTGCGAGTAGATAGCAATAGTGTCTCCGGTATTCAAAGGTATTTGGGCATTGGGAAACATAGTACCTTCTAAAACTGGCAGATTTTCTTTATCGGCTTTTTGGCACAATTGTGTTGCCCAAGGGTGGCTTGCAGGCTTCCATTGTTCACATTGCTGAAAGAGAAATTCGGGAACACGCTCATAATCATTTTCGGGACTAATCCAACGCAATGCTACTAAAGAAGGAATTAGATAATCGCTGCTTTCTGCAAATTGAAAAAGTGCTTTTTGGTAATTTAAATGCGCTTCTTCTTTTTCTAATAATTGAGACCCTTCGTGAATATCCCAATGTTGATGCTGTAAAAATTGCTGAAACGCTTCCACTTTTACATTTTTTAAACGAACTAAAGCGGCGTTTTCTTCGGACGGATTTTTGAATTGAAAATTTTGCTGAAAATTCTCGGCATGAGTAGTAATTTCAATAGATTCCTCTTTTTGTAAAACAATGGGCATATAGTTGTCTGTAAGCGGATTATCGTTCTGTAATTGATTAGTGCGATTTCCATGTTGCTGTATTGCTATTTCAAATAAAGTAGGCTCTAAAATAGTGGGTAGCTCTTTAAATTGAAAACGTCCATTTTCTTCAACTTCTGCAGAATCAATCACTTTTCCAAAAAAAGAAGCTGCAACTTCCTCTAACTTTTGCGGTTGAATAAGGTAAACCGTTCTTTTATAGTTTGAATTTTCAGAAAATTCAATAGTCCCAGAAATAGTTGGTTTTTTAGCACAGCTTACTAAGAAGGAAAAAGCGAATAAAAAAGAAAGATATTTACTTACGGCAACCATTTTTTTTTAAAATTAGGTTTGCGCTTTTCTAAAAACGCATCACGTCCTTCCTTAGCTTCATCGGTCATATAGGCCAAACGTGTTGCTTCTCCGGCAAATACTTGTTGACCTACCATACCATCATCGGTAAGATTCATCGCAAACTTGAGCATTTTAATAGAGATAGGGCTTTTTGCCAATACCTCCTGCGCCCATTGGTAAGCCGTTTGTTCCAACTCATCATGAGGTACCACAGCATTTACCATGCCCATGTCATACGCTTCTTGGGCACTGTAATTTCTTCCGAGGAAAAAAATCTCGCGCGCTTTTTTCTGCCCTACCATTTTAGCGAGGTAGGCACTTCCGTAGCCCCCATCGAAGCTGGTAACATCGGCATCGGTTTGTTTAAAAATAGCATGTTCTTTACTAGCCAGCGTCATATCACACACTACGTGCAAACTATGGCCACCGCCCACAGCCCAACCGGGCACCACACAAATTACTGCTTTAGGCATAAAACGAATAAGGCGCTGTACTTCTAAAATATTCAACCGGTGATACCCATCGTCTCCCACATAGCCTTGGTGGCCACGGGCTGCTTGGTCACCGCCACTACAAAAACTATATACCCCGTCTTTAGGCGAGGGTCCTTCTGCAGAAAGTAAAACCACTCCAATACTGGTATCTTCCTGTGCATCGTGAAACGCATCCAGCAATTCGCTGGTGGTTTTTGGGCGAAATGCATTACGAACTTCGGGGCGATTAAAGGCAATTCGTGCCACTCCGTTACTTTTTTTATACGTGATATCGGTATATTCTTTGGCTATTTTCCAGTTGGGTGTATTCATAATTTGTAAATTTACCTCAAAGATACTTTTTAAAAATTCCAAATGAAAAATTTCAAATTCCAAATTTTAAAGTGGGTGCTGGTTTCTGTTATTGTGCATTTACCAAACACTATCAATGCCCAGCAACTCTACCAATTTACCGAAATCATTGACATTGAAGCTACACCGGTTATTAGTCAGGGAAATACGGGAACTTGCTGGAGTTTTTCGAGTACTTCCTTTTTGGAAAGCGAAATTATTCGCTTAACCGGAAAACAAATTGACCTATCGGAAATGTACACCGTACGAAATACGTATCCTAAAAAAGCGGAAAATTTTGTGATGCGACAAGGGAAAGCACAATTTAGTGAAGGTGGATTAGCGCACGATGTGATTAATTCGATGAAGGAATTTGGCTTGGTACCACAGCAAGCCTTCAGTGGTTTTCAAAATGGAGAGGAAGGACATAACCATGCCGAATTGGTAGCTGTTTTAGAGGCGATGCTGAAAACCTACGTTGATAATCCCGGAAAAAAACTTAGCCCGCAATGGAAACCCTCCATTGAAGCCGTTTTGGATATTTATTTAGGCAAAAACCCAACTAC
Organism: Flavobacteriaceae bacterium; assembly: GCA_020435805.1. Classification (GTDB taxonomy): domain Bacteria; phylum Bacteroidota; class Bacteroidia; order Flavobacteriales; family Flavobacteriaceae; genus Halomarinibacterium. The sequence continues at coordinate 13,566 of JAGQZA010000002.1, read as the reverse complement.
CTTCACTTTTGAAGGAAAAAGTTATACCCCCACCTCTTTTAGAGATATGCTTCAGCTAAAGGCCGAAGACTATATTACCTTAACCAGTTTTACCCATGCTCCTTTTTATTCAGAATTTATTTTGAATATTCCTGATAACTGGAGCTACGGAAGTATGTATAATGTACCATTGGATGAAATGATAGCTACTATAGATAATGCGCTACAGAATGGTTTTACGGTAGAATTAGATTGTGATGTGAGCGAAAAAACCTTTTCTTCAAAAGATGGAGTGGCTGTTATTCCTGCTAATGACGAAAATAGCATTAAAGCACTGCAAGGAATCTATCCCGAAATGAACATTACCCAAGAGTATCGTCAAGAAGAATTTGAAAACTTTACTACAACAGATGACCATCTCATGCATATTACCGGAATGTTGAAAGACCAAAACGGAACCAAATATTACAAAGTGAAAAACAGTTGGGGAACTAACCCAAACTATAATGCCTATGGTGGCTATGTGTATTTTAGCGAAAGTTATATGCGCTTAAAAGCCATTAGTATTACTATCCATAAAGATGCGGTTACGAAAGAGACTTCTAAAAAGTTAAATTTTTAAAAAGGGGAAATCAATTAGGTATCATTTTTGATATTTTTGACACTCATGAAAATCTGGATTTTTATAGCAACTTTCCTTCCGTTAACTACCATAGCGCAGTACGATTTTGAGTCCCGTTATTTCACGATTACTTCGGAGTCTTTACCCGAAGTGCCCGAGTTAAGTGCCTTTGATATTGATTTTGGTCCCAAAAGAGATTTTAGTATTCGGAAGATAACCGATTTCAACAAAGTAACTTCCAGCAATTATTGGGAAGCCGTAGATATGGCTGTTGCTATTGAAAAACAAGAAAAATACAAATCGAATACCAACTATAATGTAGCGGCTTTACAGCAAAAATATAATGGACTTGGAAATACACCATACGCTGCTGATGGCTCTACCAAGGTTACTAATTTTGTATATAAAGAACAACGCGGTTTAGATATGATGAATCCGTGCCCTCCATTTGGTATCTGCCCCAAATGTGCTCCTTACCGGCTTAGTAGAGGCTATTAAAGTAATTCTATTCCGTCTTCCTTAATCTGGATTTGTTTGTCTTTGTATAAACTGCCAATTGCTTTTTTAAAGCTTTTTTTGCTCAGTCCCAGTTCATTTTTAATGGTATCGGGATCAGTTTTATCGTGAAATGGAAGAAACCCACCCGCTGCTTTCAATTCTTCCAGTACATAGTTGGCATTAGGCTCAATACTTCTGTAACCGGGTGACTGAAGTACAACGTCTATTTTTTTATCGTCTCGTATTTTCTTCACATAGGCTTTCATTCTATCTCCAGAGCGAATGTCTTCAAATATATTTTCGATAAAAATGAGTCCTTTATGTTTTCCGTTAATAATTACATTGGCCCCTTGCTCGGTAATGTGGGTTACCATGATGTCAACTTCATCAAATTTTTGAATGGTTAAGTTTTCATTGTTCAAAAACTTATTGGTTTTACTGGAACCTACCAATCGGTTGGTTTTTTCATCCAAATACAAATACACAATGTACCAATTACCCACTTTCATGGGGCGGGCTTGCTCTTTAAATGGAACAAAAAGTTGCTTCACCAAACCCCAATCCATAAAGGCTCCATACTTGGTTACATCGCTACAGCGTAAATAGCCAAAAGTATTTAAGGTAAGGTAAGGAGCTTCGGTAGTGGCAATGGGTCGTTCTTCGTTATCCAGATATAAAAATACTTCAACAGTGCCTCCTATTTCATAGTCTTTTGGCTTATAACGATGCGGAAGTAACACTTCATTCTCTTCTCCATCTCCTAAAAAAAGACCGGGGTCGGTCTCCCGTAAAATGGTAAGTGTATTGTATTCACCCAGTTGTATCATAATTGCAAAGATAGTTTTTTAAGGGCAAAAAAAGGAAGGTAACTATTGTTTTCATAACAAGATTTATGTAGCTTTAAAAACCGAAAAATGAATCAAAGCTCCCCACATAATTTTCCAGAAAGTGATCTTGTTTTAGACATTCTAGAAACCAAACTTGCCACCGTATATTTTTATAAAAACATAGTCGTCTTTGAAGCTAAAGAAGGAGCCACCATATCTTATGAAACATCCTTACCCATGCTTCTAAAAGGACTTCAGATTATGAAAAATAGACCTTTGGTTTATATTGCTAATAGAGTTCATTCGTACTCTGTAAATCCTACCGACTTTAAGTATCTGGAGGCAGTTCCTACTATAAAAGGGTTTGCATTTGTGAATTATACTGAAGAAACTCGGGTAAACTCTAAATATGAAGGTACTTTCTTCAAAAAACCTTTTCAAAGTTTTGATACGCTGGAAGAAGCTTATCGATGGACACAATCCTTGTTACAGCTAGCTAAGAAATAGCCGTAAAGTAATTTTTTAATACCTCATCGTTTATTTTGGAAGGAGTAAAAATCTCCAAGAGTTTAGGTTTGTTTCCTTCAGAATAAAAACTCTTCAGCACATTTTCTAACGAATCCATATTCCATGCCGATTTGTATTCAAACCCAAACATAGCGCATAAATGTTCGGCCGTTAATGCATGCTTTGTTTCAAAAAATTCTTCAAAATGCGGAACCTCCTTCGCATTTGGTAAAATTCTGAAAATTCCACCTCCTGCATTATTTACTACTATTATCCGGAAGGAATTGAGAATATACTTGTTCCAAAGGGCATTGCTGTCATAAAAAAAACTCAAATCGCCGGTGATAAATACAGTAGGATTTTGAAATGCCACAGCGGCTCCCACAGCTGTACTTGTACTACCATCAATTCCACTGGTCCCTCTATTACAAAAAACCCGTAACGAAGACGCTAAAGGAAAAAGTTGCGCATAGCGAATGGCAGTACTATTGGCCAATTGTAATTGAGTGTTATCTGGAATAGATTTAAAAATGGAGTGATACACACTGAAATCTGAAAAGGGGATATTTGTTTCAAACTGCAATTGTTTTTCCAATTTTGTTTTTTTCAATGCCAACCCAAGTTTTTGATAATTAGATTCTGAAGATACCGTTAATGGGAGAAAATGCTCCAAAAAAGTATTGGGGGTATTTTTTATATGTTCTGTTAAACAGAAAAAAGTATCGTTTGCGGTTTTTAATCCTACGTGCCAATGCTCTTTTGGGGAATACTTTCGTAAAAAGGCTTTAATGCGCTTTGAAACAACCATTCCGCCAAAAGTGAGTAAGATATCGGGTTGAAACGTTTTACTCTCTTCTTCCAACAAAGAACTGATGAGCTGATCGATGGCTGGAAAAAAATTAGCATGGTGTAAGTTGGAAGTTGTTTCGGTTAGAACCATAACCGCTGTGTCATTTGCTAAAGAATCGAGGTGTTTTGATGCAATAGCATTAGGAAACAAACTCCCTACAAGAATCATTTTTTTGGATGCTCCATTCCATTTTTCTGCAAGATTTTTTAGCTGAATTGCATCCACCACATCCTGTATAAAGTTAGGAGCAATACTTATTGGGTTGATGTTTTTTTCGGCCACACGATGATACAATGGCTCTGAAAAAGGAATATTAATATGCACCGGTCCCTGTCTTTCAATAGCTGTATTTAAAGCTCTATTTATTTCATTTTCATTAAATTCTTGATAGGATTCTCCTTCCTTACAATTGGCAGAATATTCAATATGATTGGCATACACATGTTCCTGCCGTATGGTTTGGCCATCACCAATATCTACCAAATGAGAAGGCCTATCTGCCGTAATTACTACTAACGGAATATTGCTATAATAAGCCTCAGCAATGGCAGGATAGTAGTTGAGAGATGCAGAACCAGAGCTACAAACCATGGCAACAGGTTTTTGGAGTTGTTGCGCCAATCCCAAAGCAAAAAAAGCGGCACAGCGCTCATCGACAATGCTGTAGCATTTAAAAAAATCTTGTGATGTAAAACCAATTATAAGTGGTGCATTTCGTGAACCGGGAGAAATAACAACATGATCGATTTCTTTTGAAATACATAACTCAACAACTAATTGCGAAAGGATTTTAGAAGAATAGTTCATCTACTGCAAATATACAAACACCCCCTTACAATTTACATAAAAGGCTGTAACACCTGTAGCATGGGTTGCATCTTATTTTGGGTTTCTGTCCATTCATCATGGGCATTAGATTCTTTTGTAATTCCACCTCCTACAAAAATATGAGCTTTATTCTTTTCTAACTTCATACAACGAAGGTTAACAAACAAAAATGAGGGCTCATTTGCACCAAAGATGGGGCCTAAATAACCGGTATAAAACTCCCTATTATAATTTTCATTTTCCAAAATAAACTTTTTTGACACCGCTGTAGGCATACCACAAACGGCCGAAGTTGGATGTAAATTTGAAGCCACGATGGATACTGAAGATTTCCCTTTTTTTAATTGTCCGCTTATGTCTGTACGAAGGTGAAGTAAGGGCCCTGCTGTGGACGTATAGGTTTTGGATACCTTAATAACGGAAAGAATATTTTCCAATTTATAAAGAATTTCATCCACTACTATTTGGTGTTCATTTCGTTCTTTTTCAGTCCAAGCCACTTTATTATTTGTGTTTGCTTCTTTGGTTCCTGCAAGAGCCATAGTTTTAAAGTATCCTTCATTGCTTTCCATTAACAACTCTGGGGTAGCACCACACCACAAGCCAGTTTCTGGATGATACCATATATATCGAAACGTTTGTGGGTATAAATGACAGAGTCTTTCCAGCACTGTTGAAAAAGATATTTCTTTTATATTAAAAGAAACCTTTCGGGAAATAACAATTTTTTCAGCCTTACGATTTTTTAAAAAGGCAAGGGTTTTATCGAATAGTTGTTGGTACCAAATTTTATCTTCAGAATTAATTGAGATGGTATTCTTTTCAGAAGGTAATTCTTTGTGATTAAATTTTTGCTGAATGAGGGTTGCCTGTTGATTGGGGATACAAAATCCTCGTTTTTGGGTATCAAATGGATAAAAATGAAAAGCGTTTTCTAAAAATTCAGTAGGGTCATAATCGCATTCCTCATTTTGCAAGAGAACCGTTAAATTTGAACTGTCCGGCAAACAATAAGCTACCATGGGAAGACCCTTCTGAATTTGATCTTCAATTTTTTTGATAGTTTTCGGGTCAATCATAGTATTAGTGAATACTTATGGTAGTAAGTTTTACAAAAGATATTAATTCTTCTTTTTCATTTACTATATCGATATGCCATAATTGAATGGTCCTACCCTTATGCACCATTTTTGCTTTTGCAAAAACAAAGCCGTCCTTTACACTTTTTACGTGATTACCGGAGATTTCAATACCTCTAACTTGAGTATTGGCATCATTCAAAAAAAGAAAAGCTCCGGCACTCCCTACGCTTTCGGCCAAAGCCAATGTTGCCCCTCCATGCAAAATTCCGTCGGGCTGGTGCACTTTGGGTGTCACAGGCATTTTGGCAACCACTTCACTATCAGAAATATCAATAAATTCAATTTCTAAGGTCTCCATAAGGGTACCTCGGCACATGTTGTTGCAAGCGTCCAAAAGTGTCAACTTATTTTCTATCATAGCTTGTATTTAGCTATAAAAGTACAAAATAAGTTTCCACTATTTTTTAAAGTTTTTTAAAGGAATAAATTTTAAAAAGTGCATTTCGTCGAATTTATTTTGTTTTTAATCGAGGTTATACTTTATTTGTTTTGTTCTTTTGTAAGAATATTCTTAAAACCCCGCCTGATGAAAAATTTTTACACCCTTCTTTGCCTGCTTATTTTTGGTATTAGCATACACGCTCAAATTCCTGAAAGTGAATTAAATGCTCTAAAAGATTTATATACTGCTACGCAAGGAGATCAATGGAAATTGAGTTGGCCCGTAAATACCCCTGTTACAGAGTGGGAAGGCGTTAGTATTGAAAACAATCACGTGACAGAAATACGAATGCTGTTCAATAACTTAAATGGCCAACTGCCTGCTTCACTTGACCAACTTACCCATCTAAGGATTTTGGAACTTTCATTTAACAACATCACTGGTACTTTACCAGAAAGCTTAGGAAATCTAGCGTATCTTGAGGTGTTGGCGCTTAATGGTAATTATATTGAAGGAGAAATTCCAAATTCAATAGGTAGTTTACTACAATTAAAGCAATTACACTTAAGTAGTAATCAACTTTCTGGGGAAGTTCCCGCATCTGTTAACCTACTTGAAAATTTAGAGATTTTTAATGTCTTTCAAAATCAGCTTAGCGGAAATTTACCCATAGGTCTCTCAAAAAGCAGAAACATTAAAGAATTTATTATTGCTAAAAATAATTTTAGCAACACTGCTGAAATTTCAACAATTCTTCTAAGCAATTCAGCAGTTGTGAATCTACAGGATAATACTTTTTACAGTACTGGAAAATCCATTATTGCCATTGAAACTAGTGATGACGGAAATTAAATTAAACCCTACTATCTAACCTAAAAAAGCTCTTTTCAAAGAGCTTTTTTTATACCATCTCATATCGAAAACGTTATCGAATATAAAGATTTTAGAAAGTCCTCAATTATTTGCTGTTGGTTTTATATATTTAACAATTACTAAGTAAACCAGCGCTGTATGCATAACCAAAGCAGGGTACTCATAGAACAAGTACGCCCTCAAATTGAAGCAGGAGTTCACCCTGTTAAATGTGTAGTAAATGAAATTATTCCCGTAACTGCTTACATCCTAGCAGACGGTCATGATATTGTTGTCGCCAACTTGTGTTATAAACATGAGAAGTCTAAAAATTGGGATTGCATCCCAATGAAACTTAAAGAAAATGATGCATGGGAAGCCTCATTTACAACAGCAAAGCAAGGGTTTTATGAATATAAAATTGAAGGATGGATAGATTACGCACTCAACTGGCAACATGGCATTGATAGAAAGATTGATGCCGGACAAAAAGTGACATCCGAGTTACTGGAAGGGATTGAGTATTTGGAAAAAGTAATGAAGGTTTGTTCGGCTTCAGAGAAAAAATACCTAACAGCATTGAAGCTTCTCTTTTCTGAAAAAGAACAGTACGACAAAGCCATTAAAGAAGCAACCTCTCAAGAATTACACGAAATATTTTCAGCATATCCCGAAAAGTTTTTAGTCAACGAGAGCCCAACGTACAAAGCCTACTGTGATAGAGAAAAAGCCCGATTTAGTACTTGGTATGAATTTTTCCCTCGTTCTTCATCCTCTATAGAAGGAGCACATGGCACCTTTAAAGATTGTGAAGCATTACTGCCCAGAGTCGCCAAAATGGGCTTTGATACACTCTACTTCCCTCCCATTCACCCCATTGGTGAGGTGAACCGAAAAGGCAAAAATAATACCACTACCGCCCAAGAAGGTGATGTGGGTTCATGTTGGGGCATTGGTTCACAATATGGAGGCCATAAAAGTTTACATCCGGAGTTAGGCTCCGAAGCCGATTTTAAATCTCTGGTTGCTAAAGCCAAAGAACTGGGAATTGAAATAGCCATGGATTATGCCTTGCAAGCAGCACCCGATCATCCTTGGGTAAAAGAACACCCACAATGGTTTAAATGGCGTCCGGACGGTACCGTGCAATATGCCGAAAATCCGCCCAAAAAATACCAAGATATTCTCCCCATCTATTTTGAAACCGAAGATTGGAAAAATCTTTGGAACGAGCTCCTTTCTATTGCATTGTATTGGATTGAAGAATTTGACATACAAATATTTAGAGTAGATAATCCGCATACAAAACCTTTTTATTTTTGGGGTTGGTTGATTGCCGAAATAAAGAAAAAACATCCTAATGTGCTCTTTCTTTCCGAAGCCTTTACGCGACCCAAAATTATGCACCAACTAGCAAAGCAAGGCTTTACACAATCCTACACTTACTTTACATGGCGCAATAACAAACACGAGCTTATAGAATATGTACAAGAGCTTACCAAGACAGACCAACAATATTTTTTCCGCCCAAACTTTTGGCCCAATACACCCGATATTAACCCTTGGGCATTACAAGGAAATCTGGAATCGGTTTATCTTCAGAAATACTTTTTGGCTGCTACGTTATCTTCGAACACCGGAGTATATGGGCCTGTGTTTGAATATATGCAAGGGGCAGCCCTCCCCGGAAAGGAAGAGTATTTAGATTCAGAAAAGTTTCAAATTCGCCATTGGGATTGGACTATAGAAAATAAATTAACAACCCTAATTACCAAAATAAATCATTGCCGAAGAGAGCAAAAAGCACTTCAGCAAACCAATAACATACAGTTTCTTTCCATTGATAATGAAAACTTAATAGCCTATTATAAGTTCGACCAGCATAAAGAAAATGAAGTTATTTGTATTGTAAATTTAGATCCTTACCATACACAAAAAGGAATGCTTCAACTTCCGCTTCAGGAAATGGGAATCCATGCAGGACATCCTGTTAAAGTTCGCGATTTAATTACTCAAAGCAGTTATATCTGGGACAAAGAATGGAATTACATAGAGCTGCATCCGGTACTTCCCTTTCATTTATTCAAAATTGAAAAATAAATCATGGCAAAGCTAGAAACATCCAAAATGAAATCCCCTTCCAACTTCAACACTACTTGGGAGCAACTCATGGAAGATTCTGGTTTTACTAAGATGTTCCTATCGGAAGTACTCGAAGAATATATTACCAAACAACGTTGGTATGGTGGTAAATCCAGCAAGCTGAAATACATCGAACTCACCGAATATTTCAGAATACAACAAAACGAAGAAGTTTATTACGGACTCATTTTAGAGGTCAATTTTGTGGAAGCGTTTTACCAGCATTATTTCCTTCCTATCGCTTTTGTCACCGATGAAAATTTTGCCAAAGAAGAACGCATTTTAAAAGTCACCATTAATAAGCAAGAAGGATACATTATTGATGCTATTCATCTGGAAGCGTTTCGAAAATTAGTTTTTGAACGGATTTTAAATTCGCAACCCAATGACACCTCAAGGGTGCAATATCACAAAGGGGATCGTTTTAAAGAAACCGAATACAAATCCTCCCGATTTATGGGCATGGAACAGAGCAACACTTCGGTCATTATTAATGATACCTGTGTGATCAAGTTCTTCCGAAGGATTTATGCCACCAAAAATCCCGATTATGAAATGTCCCGTTTCCTTTCCGATAAAAAAGGATTCAATAATACACCGGCCTATTTAGGTAGCATCAACATAAAAGATTCAGAAAATATCATTACCACCATTGCGCTTATGCAAGAAATGGTGACCAACGAAGGCGATGCCTGGGAATACCTATTGAAAAAACTGGATAAAGTCTTTAAAACGCTTTCCGACAAACACATTAACATTAAAAACCTTCCCGATGTAGAAATGTTTGCCCGTTTAAAGATACGGGATGTCCCTCCTGAAATTATTGATTGGGGCGGATTGAGTCTTTTTCAAAACCTTCGCCAGTTAGGTGTTCGCACTGCCGAAATGCACATTGCCTTGGGATCTGAATTTGAAGAAACCGCCTTTACCCCAGAGCGTTTTAATGGCGATTACGAAGTTTGGTTAAAAAATAGGTTGCTGTACCAATTTCAAAATAGATTGAATACTGTAGAAAACAATATTCACAAACTGGAAGGTTTAACACTTACTCTTGCCAAGCAGTTTCTGGAACAAAAAAATGAAATACGAAAACGCTTTTTGGACTTTGACTGGACCAAACTAAAAGGAGAGCGACTAAGGGTTCATGGCGATTATCACTTAGGGCAAATTTTGGTGAAAAACGGGGATTTTTACATTCTGGATTTTGAAGGAGAGCCCGAAAGCACGATTCGTGATCGAAAAGTAAAACAACCGCCTTTAAAGGATGTCGCCGGATTATTTAGATCATTTCACTACGCCATTTACGCTACTATCTTTAATAATGCCGATAATTACCCACAAAGCGACGAAGAACTTTTTTATGCAGGCGAGCTGTTGTACCGCTATTTTATTGGTGTTTTTCTGGAAAGTTATACTGAGAAAATTCAGAATGCCAACATCAATATTGGCTACAGTCAGGAACGTATTTACGTGTTAAAATATTCCATGCTCGAAAAAGCGGTTTATGAGTTGGGATATGAAATGAATGCCCGCCCTCTTTGGGCTGTGATTCCGCTGGAAGGAATTTCATCCATTATGAAATTAGATTAAAACCATTATGAGCAACGTACAACCCCATAGTTTTTTTTCCGAATTCGACATTCAACTTTTTAAGGCTGGAAAGCATTTCAGACTCTATGAAAAATTAGGAGCGCATCTTACCAAAGTGGATAGTAAAAAAGGAGTCTATTTTGCGGTTTGGGCACCTTCGGCAAAAGCAGTTTCGGTAGTAGGAGACTTTAACTATTGGATTGAAGGTGAGCACCCATTGAATGTACGTTGGGACGGCTCGGGCATTTGGGAAGGCTTTATCCCTAATATCGAAAAAGGAACCAAATACAAGTATAAAATTCATTCACATCACGGCGATATTAAAACCGAAAAAGCCGATCCTTTTGCACGTCGTTGTGAGCACCCGCCTAACACTGCCTCCATCGTTTGGGATACCAATTATGCTTGGAAAGATCAAAAATGGATGGAATCCCGAAAGAAAACCAATCAGTTAAATCAGCCTTTTTCAGTCTATGAAGTGCATTTAGGGTCGTGGATGTTTAACAGCAAAGAGAACAGACCGCTTACCTATCTAGAATTGGCAAAAGAACTAACGGCTTACGTAAAGAAAATGAATTTTACCCATGTGGAATTCATGCCCATCATGGAATACCCCTACGATCCGTCTTGGGGTTATCAACTTACTGGCTACTTTGCTCCCACATCACGTTTTGGCAAACCCGAGGATTTCATGGTCTTGGTGGACGAGTTACATAAAAACAACATTGGGGTGATTCTCGATTGGGTTCCTTCTCACTTTCCGGAAGATGCTCACGGGTTAGGCTTTTTTGACGGTACACATCTCTACGAACATCCCGACCGACGTAAAGGGTATCACCCCGACTGGAAAAGCCTCATTTTTAACTACGGAAGAAACGAAGTACGTGCTTTCCTCATTAGCAATGCAATTTTCTGGTTAGACCTATACCATGCCGATGGTCTTCGTGTAGATGCCGTGGCTTCTATGTTGTATTTGGATTACTCTCGAAATGAAGGCGAATGGGAGCCCAATCAATTTGGAGGTAGGGAAAATCTGGACGCTATTTCCTTTTTAAAAGAACTGAATGAAGAAGTGTATGCCTCTTTTGAAGGTGTGCAAACCATTGCCGAAGAATCTACCAGCTTCCCCATGGTTTCAAAACCTACCTTTTTGGGTGGCTTAGGTTTTGGAATGAAATGGATGATGGGCTGGATGCACGACACCTTGGAATATTTCAAAAAAGAACCCGTTTACAGAAAACACCACCAAAACGATCTCACTTTCAGTATGACCTATGCCTTTACGGAAAATTTTATGCTTCCGCTAAGCCATGATGAAGTTGTGTACGGTAAAAAGTCGTTATTGTACCGCATGCCGGGTGACGAGTGGCAACGCTTTGCCAATTTGCGGTTACTTTTCAGCTATATGATAACACATCCCGGTGGGAATTTGCTGTTTATGGGAGGGGAATTTGGCCAAAGTGAAGAGTGGAATTTTCAGCAAAGCTTGGATTGGCATTTACTGCAATACGACTATCATAAAGGAGTGCAACAGTTGGTGGCTGAATTAAACGGCATGTATCAAAAAGAGCCTGCGCTTTATGAAAAACAATTCAGTAATCAAGGTTTTGAATGGATTGATTATAACGATGCCGAAAATTCGGTATTGGCGTATATTCGGAAAGGTGACAAAGCAAAAGACGATGTCATTGTTATTTGCAACATGACACCGGTTCCCCGTGAGAATTATAGAATAGGGCTACCTAAAGACGGAACCTACAAACTTATTTTCAACAGTGATAAAAAAGAGTATGGAGGTTCCGATTTTGATGTGAAAAAACAATACAAAGCAGAGAAAATAGATTGGCAATACCGTAAACATTCAGCCATTTTTAATTTACCACCGTTAGCTATGATTGCTTTGAAAAGAGTAAATTCGAAAGTGAATAGTTAACGAAATCGATTTCGACTGTTGATTACTTTTCTGAAATAATCTGTTTCCATACCTTTAGTTTCTTCAGAATTCTTTTCATTTGTTAATACGGCTAAACCGAAGCATTTTATATGATTGTTAATACCGAATTAGAACATAAAGGAAACCAGTTTCCTTCCCAAATACTCCATTTTACTAAAGAAAAAGATCGCTTTCTCATTACTTCCGAAAATGAAGTGATTCTGCAAATTACCGTTTTAAGGGATAGCGTCTTGCGTTTTCGTTATACCACCTTTGGAAGTTTCCCAAAGGATTTTAGCTACGCGCTGGACAATGACGCTGCCCGAGGGTATAATCATTTGGAATACAGTGAGCATGCAGATCGGTACATCATCACTACAGCCAAGTTGGTCTTGCATATTGAAAAAGCAAATATGCGGAAAACGATTTACGATATTGAAGGAAACCTAATCAATCAGGATGAAATAGGTTTTCATTGGGAGTACAGCTACGAGCACGGAAGCGATATTGTAAAAATGAGCAAGCTGGAACAAAAAATGGAATGCTACTATGGCTTGGGCGATAAACCCACCCATTTCAACTTAAAAGGAAAACGGCTCGAAAATTGGGTGACCGATGAATATGCCTTTGGGAAAGACCGTGATCCTCTGTATAAAGCCATTCCATTTTATATAGGTTTGCACAACGGTTTGTCCTACGGAATTTTCTTTGATAATACCTTCCGAACCTTTTTCGATTTTGGACACGAACGCCGAAATGTAACCAGTTTTTGGGCACAAGGAGGCGAAATGAACTACTATTTCTTTTATGGCCCCGAAATGAACGAAGTCGTTACCAGCTATACCGACCTCACCGGAAAGCCTGAATTACCACCACTTTGGGCTTTAGGATACCACCAAAGCAAATGGAGTTACTATCCCGAAAGTAATGTAAGAGAAGTAGCTTCAAAATTTAGAGAATTGCAAATTCCTTGTGACGCTATTTATCTAGACATCGATTATATGGATGGTTGGCGTTGTTTTACATGGAACAAAGACTATTTTCCAGATCCCAAAAAAATGGTATCCAATTTGGAAAATGATGGGTTTAAAACGGTAGCTATTATCGATCCGGGAATTAAAATTGACAAAGACTATTCAATTTATAAAGAAGCACTAGAAAATGATTATTTCTGTAAACGTGCCGATGGCCCGCTAATGCGTGGAAAGGTTTGGCCGGGGGAATGTAATTTTCCCGATTTTACCAATCCCAAAGTACGTAAATGGTGGAGTGGTTTATATAAAGAACTTATTGAAGACATTGGGATTAAAGGCGTTTGGAACGATATGAACGAACCTGCCGTGATGGAAGTTCCTACCAAAACCTTCCCGCTGGATGTACGTCACGATTATGACGGGAATCCTTGTAGCCATGC
>JAGQZA010000029.1 GCA_020435805.1 Flavobacteriaceae bacterium | reverse complement strand
TAGAAAAAGCTCGGGCCTTATCAATATGTCCACCAACGACATTGCGCTTATTATACCGATTATCAGCTTCAAATTTGATAAGGAGTTAATGGAAGAGCATTTTAATGAAAATTACATGGAATCTTCCCAATTTCCCAAAGCTATAGTAAAAGGAACTCTGGAAAATTTTTCACTTTCGGAAGTGAGTTCAGAAAAGAAAAGTTTCAAATTAAAAGGAACCATCACCATGCATGGGGTTACCAAACCCATAGAAACTCCCGTGGGAATTTCTAAAAGTGGAGACACTTTAAAATTGGAAACAGATTTTGTGTTACAACCTGCCGATTTTAACATCGAAATCCCAAAGATTGTGAGTAATAAGATTGCAGACAAAGTAAATGTAACCGCTCAATATTCGCTATTAAAATAGTATATCTATGAAAAAGAGAAGTTTACTAATAGCGTTTTTGGTGATTGTAGCAGGTGCTTATACGGGGTATAAGTACCTCTACAAGAGCCATAGAAATATTGAAGCCGAGACCCCTTCTGTAAATGTTGAAGCTACACAACTTGTAGCTATGTTCACAGCAGGAGAAACCCAAAATATCCTAAATAAAACCATTATTGTTTCGGGTACCATTACTGAAATGGATGTCCAATCGGTAATCCTTGATGATGTGGTTCATTGTGTTTTTGAAACATTTCCTAAAAACCTCAAACAACAAGACAAAGTATCTATTAAAGGTCGTTGTATAGGCTTCGATGATCTTTTTGAACAAGCCAAACTAGACCAATGCTCACTAACTAAATAACCATGAAAAAGATCTCTTTATTAGTATTACTATTTCCCTTTTTTGTTTTTGCACAAGACGATTTATTGAACGAACTCGAAGAAGGTACAGACTCAAATACGACTGTTTCAGCAGCCTTTAAAGGATTAAAAATTGTCAATTTTGAATCGACGAAACTCGCCGGAAAAAAAGATATATTTTTTATTGTATCGCATCGTTTTGGTAGCGTAAAATATGGCTTTGATGATTTTTTTGGACTCGATAATGCGGTAACTCAATTAAAACTTGTCTATGGTATTACCGATGGAATTAACGTAGGTGTGGCACGAAGTTCTTTTCAGCAGAAATATGGAATTCACGCAAAATATCGTTTGCTGCAGCAAGAAAATGAAGGCTTTCCCTTTACCTTGGTAGGGTATAACTTAATAACCATCAATACTTCGTTAGATAAAGATGTATTGCCCAATCTGGAATTTGGAGATAGAGTAAATTATGTAACCCAACTGCTTCTTTCAAGAAAATTTTCAGAAGACTTTTCGCTCCTCATAGCACCCACTTATGTACATGAAAACTTGGCTACCCGAAGCTTTGTTGAAACCAACAACGGTGAATTTACTTCGTATGATGAAAAAAATAATCAAATTATTTTTGGATTAGGCGGAAGATACAAACTTACCAAGCGATGGAGTGTAAATATGGACTACGGTATACATGCTAATCGAAATTCTAATTCAAATTTTAAAAATCCATTGTCTATTGGGGTCGATATAGAGACCGGAGGGCACGTATTCCAAATGCATTTTACCAATGCACAAGCCATGTTTGAAGACGGTTTTATCCATGCACAAGGAGATTGGGGGGATGGCGATTTCTTCTTTGGATTTAATTTAAGTAGAGTGTTCTAAATGAATACTTAAGACACATTTTGTATATTTATAAACCAACATATTAAAAATTAACCTTAAAAATTTATTACAATGAAAAAAGTTACTTTATTATTAGCCGCACTTTTAACAACCCTTTTTGTAGGTGCCCAAACGGAACATTTTATTGATTGGTCAACTGGTGTAGGCGCTGCAGGAACCATAACTATTGAAGTTGGGGATACCGTTACTTGGACATGGGCCGATGCATTGCCACACTCTGTAACAAGTGATGGTAGTGCAACTGAATCATTTGATAGTGGAATTATTACTGGGCTGGGAACCACTTTTTCGCATACTTTTACAATGCCAGGAACAAACCCATATGGATGTGATGTTCATTCTGGAATGACAGGTACTATTACGGTTGAACAGGTTGCTGGAGTAGAAGATAATTTTGCACTAAGTGTACATCACTTCCCCAATCCGGTGATTGAGAAGCTAACTGTATCTTCTGAATATTCGTTTACTGCTTATGAAATTTATGATATTCTAGGCAAAAAAGTTGCAGCGCAAAACTTAGAAGGAACTAATGTGAGCATTGATATGTCTCAATTAAAATCGGGAGTTTACTTTGTAACGGTAGCTTCTAATGAGTTACAAAAGACCTTTAAAGTAGTGAAGAAATAATTATTTTTTCTTTTATAATAGGAAGAGGGCTGTATTTCAGCCCTTTTTTTATTCCTCTTCCTCGGCTCGTTTTAATAATTTTTCATTCAAATTCTTACTGGCTTTGGCTCCTAATTTTTTTAATTTTTCCACACGGTTAATTAAGTTTCCACGTCCGGTAAGTTTTTTCATAGCCGTTTCGTAGGAACCTTGTACCGTTCCTATTTGTTTTCCTACTTTAATCAATTCATCGGTTAAACTTGTAAAGCTATCGTATAAAGCGCCGGCCTGAGTGGCTATTTCCAATGCATTTTGTTGTTGTTTTTCATTGTTCCACATACTGTCTATGGTACGTAATGTTGCTAAAAGGGTAGTAGGTGTTACGATGACAATATTCTTTTCAAAAGCCCAATTGTAGAGGTTAGTGTCTTGATTTACCGCTACCGCAAAAGCAGGTTCAATAGGGACAAAAAGCAGGACAAAATCGGGACTTTCTATTTTATAAAGATCTTGATAGTTTTTGGCACTTAATTGTTCAATATGCTTTTTTAAAGAGGAAATGTGCTCCTTTAAATACTGACTTTTCAACCCTTCATCGTCTTCATTCACAAAGCGTTCATAGGCAACCAGTGATACTTTAGAGTCAATAATCATTTTTTTGTTATCGGGTAAATGAAGGACCACATCGGGGAGCACTCTTTTACCGTCTTCTGTAGTAAAGCTGGTTTGTACAAAATATTCTCGGTCTTTTTCCAAGCCACTTTTTTCAAGTACTCGCTCCAATACCAATTCGCCCCAATTGCCCTGTAATTTACTGTCGCCTTTTAGCGCTTTGGTAAGGTTAGTAGCTTCCTTGCTCATTTGTTCATTGAGCTCTTTTAAACCAATAATTTGTTGGCGAAGCATGGCGTGGCGGTCAATACTTTCTTTATGGTTATCTTCCACACGTTTTTCAAAAGTGGAAATTTTTTCCTGAAGGGGTTTTAATATTAAATCGAGGTTTTCTTTGTTCTGCTTGGTAAATTTTTCCGATTTTGTATCCAGGATTTTATTGGCTAAATTTTCAAATTCGGTAGTGAATTTTTCCTGTAACTTTTCCAGTTCATCCTTTTGTTCAATTAACTTTCTTTCCAGATTTTCGTTTTGCGCATTACGCTTTACCAATTCGGTATTTAGAAAATCTTTTTCATTCCGAATAGTCTCACGTTCCTCGATAGTATGCTGAAAACGCTCCTGCAGTTTTTCCTCTTGATCTCGTAACTGCTCAATACGTTCCTCCAGCTTTCCGGTTTGTGTTTTATTTTTAAGTTGTGCAATTAAGTTTCCTACATAGGCTCCAGCTAATGCCGAAATAGCTCCAATAAGAAAGATGATAAATGTTTCGCTCATACTATTTATTAGTTAATGCTTGGTTAAGCCTTGTGGTGTTCTTTTGTAAACGACCCTTTATTTGAAGGTTGGCCTCTTCAAAATCTAACACTCGCTTTGCGAGTAAAGATACTTAATCCTTGATTGAAAACCGCCCCGTTTTTGTGTCAAATTGAATGGTGTCTTCAGGAAAAAGAGATTTAAATTTTCCTTCTTCAATCAATTTGCAAGGAGCATCAAAATGGCAATTAGCTTCTGTAAGCACCATCATTTTGTCACTCAATTGAATAGCCAAATCTATTTCGTGGGTGGAGAAAAGAATGGTTTTTTCAGTTTCCTGAGAAAGCTTTTTCAATAATTTTAATACTACAGCTCTGTGATATAAGTCTAAGTGGGTGGTGGGTTCATCAAGGATAATTATGGGGGTATCCTGTGCCAAAGCACGGGCAATGGCAACCCGTTGTAATTGGCCATCACTCAATTCAAAACACTTTTGTTGTGAAAGTTTTTGAGTGTCGGTAATTTGTAGTGCCCATTGTACTTTTTCAGAATCGGTAGGGGTTAATTTTCCCATCCAATTGGTGTATGGCTGCCTTCCAAGCGATACAAATTCTAATACCGAAAGATTTTTTGAAGTGGGAGCTTCCGTCAAAACTACACTTAACAGCGAAGCTAATTCCAACGGATGATAGTTGGCAATGTTTTTATTGAAAATGGAAACACTTCCGGAGAGCGGTTTTTGAATTCCGGTAAGCGTTCGTAATAACGTTGATTTCCCAATTCCGTTAGCGCCCACAAGCCCAATAAGTTCTCCTTTCTGTAATTGAAATGAAATATTTTCAGCCACAACAGTACTTTTCTTTTTATGGGAATACCCAATGGAAATATTTGTAGCTTGAAGAATAGTATGTGGTGTTTCTGAGAACATTAAAATAATAATTTCTTTTTCCGAACCAATAACCAAATTACTACCGGTGCTCCCACTAACGAAGTAATGGCATTAATAGGAAGTGTATATTCACTAAACGGAATTTGCGCAACGCTATCGCAAATAAGCATAATAATACCCCCTAAAAGTAACACTCCGGGCAGTAATACGCTATGATTGGACGTAGTAATCCATTGCCTTGTAATATGCGGCACTGCTAAACCAATAAATGCAATAGGGCCAGCAAAGGCAGTGATGGCTCCCGCTAAAATACTGGTGGCGACAATAATGAGTAGGGTAGTACGCTTTAGACGAACGCCTAAACTACGGGCATAATTTTCTCCTAACAGCAGGGCATTTAGTGGTTTTACAGAAAAAAATGCAATAAGCAATCCTAACATGACACAAAAAGATAAAATGAAAACACTGTTCCACGATTGGTTGCCCAAACTTCCGAAGGACCAAAAAACATACTGTTGGAGTTTTTCGGCATTGCTGAAATAAGATAGTACCGCCACCACAGCCGAGGTAACACTGCCAAACATGAGCCCAATGATTAAAATTGCCATGGTATCTTTTACGCGAAAGGTTACTGCCAAAACCGCTAATAGCACTAAAAAGCTGCCTAAGGCAGAAGCAATTACCAAACTCCATTCACTTACTAATGCATTGGTGAAGAAACCCCCAAAAGCACCTGCGCCTAAAATTAAGAAAGCGACTCCCAAACTGGCACCGCTGCTTAATCCCAAAACAAAAGGCCCGGCCAACGGATTTCTGAAAAGGGTTTGCATTAACAATCCGGCTACTCCTAAACCACTGCCTACAAGCATTGCGGTTATGGCTTTGGGAATGCGGTATTGAGTAATGATATATTCCCATGAAGACTTGGATGCTTCACTTCCAAAAAAACTGGTAATAACGTCTTTTAAAGGAATAGCTACCGATCCCAAACTTATATTCACGAAGAAAAATACTATCAGTAATAGAAATAATAGTAGGAATACTTTTTTATAGGATTTTTGGGTTTCCATTATTGCAAAGGTGCAAAAAAGAATAATTCATAGTCCGGGAGCACTTCGGGATGTAAAATTTTAATGATGTCTTTAAGCACCAAATCAGGACGATTGGGAGCCAATTCATAATAAATAACCCCGCCTGTAGCCCCTTTTTTAGTAGTAAAACTGAAAGCTTTTTGTTCTTTGAATGCTTTAAATTCTTGATATACGGTATGTGCTTCCCTCATTTGTTGGTAGGTTGTAAATTGGCTGGGACCAATCCAATAATCGGCAAATTGCGCTTTTTCTAGAACCGTTTCTAAGTTTAATGAAAGACTCCCCGTGCCTTCACTGTCTTTCCAAAGATAGGTTCCGTTGGCATCCTTAATAAATTGTGCCGCCCAGCTGTCGCCTTGTGGTAAATACCACACATCTTTAAACATAGCTCCACTTAACACCGTAGGGGCGGTAGTTGCTGTTGCAGCCAGCGATTTAGCTTCGTTGTACTCTTTTTCAATAGTTGAAAAAATGCTTTCGGCTTCTTTTTCCTTTCCGAAGAGTGCTCCAAAAAACTTAATCCATTCGGCTTTGCCAAGAGGGTGCGTTTCGGTCCAATCGGCATTATACAAAACAGGAATTCCTGTTTTTTCGATAGCGGAGGCTGTTTTGTTATGTCCTTCCACAGCAAAAGTAACTAAGGCATCCGGTTGTAAATCGATAAGTACTTCGGTGTTAATGTCTTCGTTTTTTCCTAATTCTTTAATGTTTCCGGCATCAATAAGAGTTCTTGTTTTTTTAGATGAAATGTATTCCAAATTGGGAAAGCCAATCAGCTTGTTTTCAACACCAAGCATCTCCAAAGACGGAATGTGCGTGGTAGAAGTAACCACAATATTTTCTAACGGTACTTCTACTACAGCGGTTACTTTTTCAATATTGGGAAGTGTTGTTCCTTTTTCTACCAGCGCATACGAAAAAGTTTCGGTGGCTCCCGGCCACGGATTTTTTACGGTAAGGATTTTATAGGATTCAAAATTCTGAATCGTAAATCCTTCAGCATAACTAACATTGGTGTTTTTTTGGGTTACTTCAGCTTGCTTTTCGGTAGTTTGTTTACACGAAAAGAAGAATGTAACTACAAGGATGAGCAGTATTTTTTTTAGCATCTTCAAAAATAAAGGAAATTCTATTGTAGGCACAAACTATAAAAATGTATTTTTGCCGCGAAAATTGGTTTTTCCGTTTTGGTAACGGAAAATGAAAAGGGAATTCGGTGCAACACCGAAGCTGTTCCCGCAACTGTAAGTTTTGAAGTATCTTTTATAGAAATTGTCCCCTCGAGCGCAGTCGAGAGGTTCTTTAAAAGGTTTAGGTCTCGACTGCGCTCGACCAGACACTACACATTACTTCCTCTTTTTTTTGAGTTATTGTTTTCTTCTAGTCACTGTTCTTTTTTAGGATGGGAAGGCAAAAGCAGTAAATAACAAGCCAGGAGACCTGCCCGTTTTCAAACGATGTCAAACTTTCGGGATAAAGGTTTGGGCAAGTAGGACTCTATGTTCTTATGCTCCTATTTTTTTCCGTTTTAATTTTTTTTAAAATGAGAACAAATGTATTTTTTTACGCAGCACTTTTCAGTAGTTGCATTTGTGTTTTTGCACAACAACAGCCATTAGATTCAATTCAAAAATTAGATTCGGTGTATATCGACACCAAAATTTCCATAGGCCGAAAACATAGCGGTAAAATGGTTACTGTGATTGCTGAAGAAACCCTTCAGCAAAACATAGGGAAATCGGTAGCACAAGTAGTAAACGAAGTAGCCGGTTTCGAGATTAACGGAAGCAATAGCAACAACGGGCAAAACCTTGGTTATTTTGTACGCGGGGGTAAAAATCGACAAGTTTTAATTATAGTAGATGGCGTACCGGTGAACGACGCATCACAAATTGCTAACGATTACGATTTGCGTTTGGTACCCGTTGCTAACATTGAAAAAATTGAAATATTGAAAGGTGCTTCGAGTGTGCTCTACGGAAGTGGTGCCGCTACTGCCGTGATTAGCATTACTACCAAAAAAGCAAGTAAAAAACCTTTTGCAGTAACCACTACGAGTATATTTGGAACCGATAAAAGCGCAGAAGATTCTAAGTATGCAGTAGAGAGTATTACCAACGCCGCAACCCTAAGTGGAACCGCCGGTAAATTCTTTTACCAAGCAGATGCCAACCACAAATACAGCAACGGAATTTCGGCCATTGCAGCTACTGAAGGGGAGGAGCCTTTTGAAGAAGATATGTTTAATAACT
Source organism: Flavobacteriaceae bacterium (assembly GCA_020435805.1). Classification (GTDB taxonomy): domain Bacteria; phylum Bacteroidota; class Bacteroidia; order Flavobacteriales; family Flavobacteriaceae; genus Halomarinibacterium. The sequence continues at coordinate 8,756 of JAGQZA010000029.1, read as the reverse complement.
TTAATGGAAAATTGAACTTAGGGCTCAACATGGCAAAGAATATTACCGTTAGCCGTTTTGTGGCGATCGATAGACTATCTGCCGGATTTGATGATTTTAGCTATACGGATGCCCATTATGTAAGTACTACTGAACAGTTTCGCACGGGTGGTCATTTTCAGTGGAAGTTTAACAAAGGAAGGTATATTTTTAATGATAATTATAATGTTATTAAACGTGAAATTGCCTCTTCATTTCCTGCTAAATACGATTCAAAATCGTACCAATTCGACCATTATTTGCAGTATAATTTTCACCCGCAATTGAAAGCAATTTTGGGTTTAAATGGAAATTTCAGTGAAATGAATAGCTTTACCATTCCTTTTGGTGAAACCCAATTTTCTGAAGAAGTAAGTAGCGACACTGCTAAATTTAATTATTTTGACCCTTATGTAAATGTTTTATATGCCTCAGGATTTGGTGGCACGTTAAATTTTGGTGTACGTGCCAATATTCATAGTTTGTATGGCACCAATTGGGTGTATCAAGTAAATCCTTCCTACCGATTTGAAGCAGGGAATTGGGGGGTAAAACTTTTGGGAAGCTACAGTACGGCATATATTACCCCTTCTTTGTACCAAATTTATGATCCTATCTACGGAAATTCAACGCTACAACCCGAAGAAAATACTACCATTGAAGGCGGTTTTGAGATTTCAAAAGGAGCTGTTTTCACATTAAGTGCGCTCTATTTTCAGCGGAAAGAAGAAAACTTTGTGGACTTTATTTTAATTGATGAAACCTCTTTTTTATACCAATACCAAAACAGCCAAGCCATCTTTGAAGCCAGTGGAGTAGAAGTTGAGTTAGAAGTGAGGCCTTTTAACAATTTAAATTTTACTTTCAATTATACCTATACCAAGCCTGATGAACGTTTTGCGCTTCGTATTCCCAAACAAAAGTTGAATGCAAATTTGTCGTATCAACCGGATAATAAAACCAGTTTAAGTGTAAGTTTTCAATATGTAAGCGATAGAGAAGATCGTTTTTTTAACCCTGAAACCTTTGAAAGTGAAACAATAACGCTTGAAAAATATACCATAACAAATTTTGCGGCGCAGCGGCAAGTGACTAAAAATATACACTTGCTTTTGGGGCTTGATAACATCTTTAATACCGAATTTGAAGAATTGTATCGTTACCAAACCAAAGGGCGCAATATTCGGTTAGGGTTTGGGTTAAGGTTTTAATTTTCTCTTAACGCAAATGTTGAAAATTTGGGAGTATTCCTTTATTTTTTAGTAGTAAAGTACATTACTTGATAATTTGGCAATTGGGCTTTACTTTCAGAAATTACTTCTAGAGAAACATTCCTAGCAGGAACAGGCGCGGGAATGCCAACAATATTAGCAATGGCAGTAGCTAATAAGGGTTCGTTAACATCACCAAGAACTCCAAGGTTACTGTAATCTTCTGCCTGTTCTATATCGGGGAACAATCCATTTACATAATCGGTATTTCCGGCAGCATTGGCGGTTTTAAATACCAATGGTAACATGGCGTAAGTGTGACCCAAATTGGCTCCACTACGGCCAAAATTGGGAGAGTCGTACATTAAAAAAGAAGCTTGGAATTTTCCAGTAGTATTGGTTCCAATCTGTATTACTTCTATATGTGGCGCTAGCCCGTTTATTACCAATTCACTTGCAGAAGCGGTACGAGAACTTGTAAGCACATAGACCCTATTAAGATGGAGGCTATTAATACTTTCCCCACCTCCTTCAAAGTTGGAAACAAATACCCCGTTTTCGGCATAGGCATCTTGGCGGTCTGCATTCCATTGTTCGGTATAAAAAATCTGTCCGGTATATTGCCCTGTAATCATACTGGCCAGATAGGTGGCCGTACGAACCGCCCCTCCGCCATTATAACGTAGATCTAGTACCAAATCTGTCACTCCATTGGCTTTAAATTGCCCAAAAGCACTATTGAGTTGAGAATCGAAGTCGCTGGTAAAACCATTGTACATGAGGTACCCAATTTTATGGCCATTAACTTCAAAAGTCTGCGTGGTGTGAATCGGGTTCTCGGTCACTTCCCCCTTTAAAAGTTCAACAGAATTTCCGGTGGCATTGATTGTTTGGCCATCGAAAGTGGCTAATCCAATAGCATACGAGTCGGGAGCCAATAAGGTAACATAGTTACTTTCGGTGAGTTGTTGTCCGTCTATACTATTAAATATATCGCCACGTTTAAGACCTTTATTGGCTGCATCGGTATTAGGTAATACATATCGTACATACCCAAAAACATTTCCATTTTGTTCTGGATAGCGCACTAAACCATACTCCATACCATTGTTTTTAGTAATTCCGGAGAGCGCATTTTCCAGTTCAATGTAATTATCCACTAATATACTGAAGCGGTCTTGAGAGGATTTTAAGTAATCAAAAAAACTTTCGGGTGTGGCATAAGAATTTAAAAAATTGTTATAATCACTATCATTGGCAAAATAATCATTGGCCAATTCGGGAGTATCAGCTTTATATAAATAGAAAAAATTAAGTCCGCGGTAAATAAAATCATTTATTTCAGAAACCGAAGACGGATTAATCTCATCGTCTTGATCTTTAAAACACGAAGTAAAAAGCGGTAAAACGAATAATATTAGTAGAAAGTAGGTCTTTTTCACAGCACTTTATATTTTTGATTGTATTAATTTACAAACCCCTAAAATAGGGACATTATTGTGTACTTTAATATAAATGTAACAAAAATTATCGTCATTCGTCGTAAAGAAAGAACGGCATAAAAAATGCTTAACACTAACCACCATGAACCAAAATGAATTTACCCAATTGGTGCTTCCTTTTAAGGACAAGTTGTACCGTATGGCAAAACGATTATTGGTTTCCAGTGAAGAAGCTGAAGATGCTGTTCAGGAAGTTTTTTTGAAATTATGGAAAGGGAAACAAAGTATTAAAAACTATAAAAATCCCGAAGCCTTTGCAATGACGATGACCAAAAATTATTGTCTGGACAGATTAAAGTCAAAGCAAGCGAGTAACTTAAAAATTGTACACAGTAATTATCAAAATAATGAAAATGTACAACGCACAGTTGAATTAAATGATGGTGTTTCAATGGTTTTTAAAATTATGGAAACCCTGCCTTCCACACAGCGTATGGTATTACAACTTCGCGATGTGGAGCAATTTGAATTTCATGAAATTTCTGAAATGTTGGATATTAACGAAACAGCTATACGGGTGAACCTATCCAGAGCCCGAAAAACAGTTAGGGAAGAACTTTTAAAACAATACAACTATGGAATTAGCTAACATTGAAAAACTTCTGGATGCCTATTTTGAAGGAGAAACATCACTTACGGAAGAAGCTTTATTGAGAGACTATTTTACCTCCGGGAACGTAGCCCCGCATTTGCAAGGGTACATCCCTATGTTTGAAGGTTTTTCTGAAGCTAAAGAGGAACGATTGGAAAAGGAAATTACCATTCTTCAACCCAAAAAAAATACTTCTTTCAGAAGCTGGAGTATTGCTGCTTCGGTGGTGGTTTTATTAGGAATTTCAAGTTTTTGGTATTTCAATAACAACGCAAAAGGATTAACCGCAGAGCAAGAAGAAGCCCTTATGGCTTACAATGAAGCAAAGCAAACTATGTTGTTACTTTCTGAAAGTTTGAACAAAGGAGCTTCCAAAGTAAGCTATATTGACGAATTTATCCAAAACACGGCAACCATCAATATTATCAATCAATTTAACGAAACAAAAAACAAAATTTTAAAATAACCCATACTTAAATTATAGAAAAATGAAAAAAGCACTTTTAATATTAGCACTTCTTTTAGCTCCCTTAGCGAGCTTCTCGCAATCTGGCTTCTTCGATAGTTTTGAAGACGAAAAAGATGTAACCTCGGTGATTGTAACTAAGAACATGTTTAAACTTTTGGCAGAAATAGACATAGAGTCTAAAGACAAAGAGGTACGTGACTATATGGAAATGGTCAACAACCTTGATAACATTAAAATTTTTATCACTGAAAACAAAGAAGTAGGTGGCCGCATGAAGACTTCGGTGGAAAAATACCTGAATACTGCAAAAGGCTTGAACGAACTCATGCGTGTAAAAGACGATGGTAAAAACATTAAATTTTACTCAAAACCCGGAAAAAGTGAAAGTTTTGTGAGTGAGTTGCTTATGTTTCTTGAAGGCGATGTAGATGGAAAAGACGGCACTATTATTATGAGTATTACCGGGAACATCGATTTGAAACAAATTTCAAAATTGACTAAAGATTTAAAAGTTCCCGGAAGTGAAGAGCTTAAGAATATTGAAAACAAAAAAGGATAACCCATGGCACTTTTAAAATATGCAACTGTATTAGTTATCACCGCACTTAGTTTGCTAAGTTGCGACAGCGGAAAATCATTGCAACGATACCTGGTGGATAAACAAGATGACGACCGATTTTTGAAAGTGGATATCGCTACGAGTTTATTCCAGACCGATGAAAACAGCTTTTCGGAAGAAGAAAAAGAGATACTAAAAACCATTAAGAAGATTAATGTGGTAGCTTATCCCTTAAAGAATGGAAACACTTCAGAATACGAAAGTGAAAAGGGAATTGTAAAAGGAATTATCGATCAGGAAGAATACAAAACCTTAGGTTCTGTAAAATCCAAAGGGATGCACATGACCATGAAGTATTTGGGAGAAGAAACTGCCATTGATGAGGTTATTGTATTTGCCAGTAGTTCTGAAAAAGGTTTCGGAATATTTAGACTGCTTTGCGACGATATGCGCCCCGACCAAGCTTTAAAATTGATGAAAACCATGGAGCGAGGGGATTTGGACTTATCAAAGATGTCCGGAATAGGAGATATTTTTTCTGCTATGAATTAATTTTTCGAAAAGAAAAGCCCCGCAAAATGCGGGGCTTTTTTTATTTAAATACCAGTATAATTGCTGGGCGAAATCTGCCGCATTTCTGCCTTAATCGTTTCCGAAACATCCAGTGTTTCAATAAAATCTGAAATCGATTTTTGGGTTACTGCTTCATTGGTTCGGGTCAATCCCTTCAATGCTTCATAAGGATTGGGGTATCCCTCCCTGCGTAAAATAGTTTGCAATGCTTCGGCCACTACAGCCCAGTTGTTTTCAAGATCTTCGGCAAATTTTGCTTCATTTAGTAATAACTTATTTAATCCTTTTAGTGTTGATTGAAACCCAATAAGGGTATGTCCTAAAGGAACCCCTATATTACGTAGCACAGTGCTGTCGGTTAAATCGCGTTGCAAACGGCTAATGGGCAATTTGGCCGCTAAATGTTCAAATAAAGCGTTGGCAATACCCAAATTTCCTTCACTATTTTCAAAATCTATAGGATTTACTTTATGTGGCATGGCACTGGAGCCAATTTCGCCTTTTTTTATTTTCTGTTTAAAATAGTCCATAGACACATAGGTCCAAATGTCGCGATCCAAATCAATAAGAATGTTATTAATTCTTTTTAACCCGTCAAACAAAGCCGCCATGTGGTCGTAATGCTCAATTTGCGTGGTAGGGAAAGAGTGGTGTAGCCCTAATTTTTCTTGTACAAACTGGGTTCCAAATGATTTCCAATCGATAGTAGGATACGCCACATGATGGGCATTAAAGTTTCCTGTGGCGCCGCCAAATTTGGCGGCGCTTTTTACATCGTTCAATAAATCCAATTGCTCTTCCAGCCGTACTACAAATACTTCAATTTCCTTCCCTAAACGGGTAGGGGAAGCGGGTTGGCCATGGGTTCTCGCCAACATTGGGATGTTTGCCCACTCTGTCGCCAATGCCTTTAACTTGTCTTTTACTTCAAAGAATAACGGAATATATACTTCATTCATCGCATCTTTAAGCGATAAAGGAATGGAAGTGTTGTTAATATCTTGCGAGGTTAAGCCAAAATGTATGAACTCTTTGTATTGTTGAATTCCCAACGCATCAAATTGTTCTTTGATGAAATATTCTACGGCTTTAACATCGTGGTTGGTTACTTTTTCAATTTCTTTTACCTTTAAGGCATCTTCTGTTGTAAACTCCTGATAAAGTTTTTGTAGCTTCGGAAAAAGCGATGTATCAAAACTTTTCAGTTGGGGTAATGGCAATTCCACCAAAGCAATAAAATATTCAATCTCTATTAAAACGCGATATTTTATTAATGCTTCTTCAGAAAAAAAAGGGATTAATGTTGCTGTTTTGGAAGCATACCTTCCGTCTATAGGTGAAATGGCTTGCAATGCTTTAATAGACATACGTTCAATTTAAAAAGCAAAGATACCATTTCAAAAACTTTTGGGGAATGAACCCTTTGCAATTTTGTTAAGGATCTTTTTCCCACGGGATTGGTACCCGGCACTATGGGTGTGAATATTTTGTTCAATAATGGTTTTTAGTTCAAGATGAATCCAGTCTTTTTCAGTTCCTAATTCATACAGGCAGGTCATGGCTCGAACCTCACATGCTACTTTTTGATTTGTAATAAGCCAATCGAAACAAATTTCTACCAACAGTTCTTTATGACTTTTAGAGAATATTTGCTGAAGGGTTTTATTCTTTTTTTTATAATAGGCAATACACAAAAGCTCACATATATGCGATAAAGGACGCACCGAAGAATCTTCTTTTACAGAACCTAAGTGCGAAAAAAAGTTATTGAGATAGGGAAAAAGCAGCTCTAATTTTTCCATGCAGACAAACTCCAATGTCCAATTGGCTTTGTGCGAAAGTTCTTTGTCATTTTTAAAACAAAAGTGAAGCAGTTCTTCTAACGTTTCAGGGTGTTCCAAAACCCACATGGCTGCTTTTTTTCGGCTAAAACGAGCAGCATTGGTATATTGCAGTTGTTGTTCCAGTTCGCTCATCGTAATTGATTAATTTCTGAAATAGCTTTGGGAACCCCCGTGGTGGCATTTTCTGCATAAATACGTATTCGTTCTGAAGGGTTGATAGCAGGATTTGGGTCAATAAAATAGATAAGCGCATGAGGTTTTGCATACTGTAGTAAGCTGGCTGCCGGATATACCTGCATGGAAGTTCCAATAATCATAATAATATCGGAACTCTCTACCAAATTAATAGCTACATCCATCATAGGTACGGCTTCGCCAAACCAAACTATGTGCGGCCGCAATTGATGCCCGTTTTCGCAAACATCGCCAACCAAAATATCGTTTTTCCACTCTTGTACAGAAGTTTCAGATACTACATTGCGCGCTTTCAATAATTCCCCATGCAAATGCACCACACGACTACTTCCGGCGCGTTCGTGCAAATCATCTACGTTTTGTGTTATAACAACCACTTCATGGGTGCTTTCCAACTGTGCTAAAGCATCATGGGCTTTATTGGGAGAAACCTCCAGTAATTGCCTTCTTCGTTGGTTATAAAAATCAAGTACCAAAGCCGGATTTTTATCAAACCCCTGTGGGGAGGCAACTTCCATAACATCGTGTCCTTCCCAAAGACCATTACTGTCTCTAAAAGTTTTTAGGCCACTTTCGGCACTAATTCCAGCTCCCGTTAAGACGGAGATTTTCATTTTATTATTTTTTATAAAAATAAAAAATTCCCCCTTTGAAGAGGGTTAGGGGGATGTTTTTTAATTTTTTAAATTGCACCCCAATATGGATTTACCACTTTTTGAATACTTACAAACGTATCTCACCGAGCGCAGAAAGGAACTATTTAAGGAAATCCTGGATAAGCGCACTAGGCATTTTACCGTAGTTACGGAAGATGTGTATCAATTGCACAATACCAGTGCCGTGATGCGTAGTTGTGATGTTTTTGGGATACAGGATTTACACGTTATTGAAGAACGTTTTGGGAAACGAGTGGACAAAGAAATTGCCATGGGCGCTCAAAAGTGGGTAGATATTTATAGGCATCAAAATAGTTTAGACTGTGTGAAATCCCTTCGTGCAAAAGGATATCAAATAATTGCAACCACCCCTCATGACAATTCCACCCTTTTGCATGAGTTTGATGTTACTAAAAAAAGTGCTTTTTTCTTCGGAACCGAAAAGCTGGGAGTGAGCGAAGAAGTGATGCAACAGGCTGATGGGTTTTTAAAAATACCTATGTATGGTTTTACCGAAAGTTTGAATATTTCGGTTTCAGCAGCAATTATTTTACAGGAAGTAGTTACCCGAATGAGAATTGAAAAGATTGCTTGGCAGCTTTCTGAGGAAGAGAAATTAGCAATTGAATTTCAGTGGACACAGAGAAGCATTAAAAGTGTCGATAAAATCAAGGAACGATTTTACAATCAAAAAAAAGTGTAACTTTAGAGGGCTACTAAAAACTCCTCAATCATGATGATTATTCTTTACATTCTTGCAGTCCTTATATTATTGATTGTACTATTGGCAACCATTGCTCCTAAAAAGTATGATGTAAGCCGGAGTATTATAATTAACAAACCTATTGGGGATGTCTTTCAGTATATTAAATATGTAAAAAATCAGGATTTCTGGGGCCCTTGGAATCAGCGCGATCCCGATATGAAAAAAAGGTACACAGGCGAAGATGGTACCGTTGGATTTGTATCTGCTTGGGAAAGTAATCACAAACAGGTAGGCTCCGGAGAACAGGAAATTACCAGTATTGTTGAAAATGTAAAAATGGAAAGCGAATTGCGATTTCTAAAACCTTGGAAATCGGTAAGTAATGGATACATCAATGTTTATGAAGATAAAAATAATGCTACCAAAGTGGT
>JAGQZA010000299.1 GCA_020435805.1 Flavobacteriaceae bacterium | reverse complement strand
GAACTGCGATTGGTCAACCTTGCCGATGCATTGGGCTTTTCAACACACTTACTTTCAAAGGTTATCAATAAAAAATCGGGCAAGAATTTTAATCAGTTTGTGAACGATTATAGGCTTAATGAAGCCAAAAGGTTATTGATTGACAATCCAGATTACAGCATCAAATCCATCTACTTTGATGTGGGTTTTAACAACAAGGCTACCTTTTACAATGCATTCAAAAAAGAGTTTCGCTGTACCCCTTCCGAATTTAGGGACTCTATGATTTCCTCTTAATTCATAAAAAAAGAGTCCATTTTTATAATAGTAAACCCTTTTGCTAAAAACTATTTGGATTATTGTTCTCATAACTTTAAATCCAAATAGTATGAAAAAGACAAAATTAACGCTAATTGCCCTTTCCCTCCTTATTACACCTTTTATTTTTTCTCAAGAATATAGGGTTTATGTAAGCAGTGGCATTGGAGCCTCGAGCAGTATCAAAGAATTTACCCTACAAGGAACCTACATCCAAGATTTTGTAAGTCCAGGCTCAGGCGGTTTAGACTGGCCCCAAG
>JAGQZA010000298.1 GCA_020435805.1 Flavobacteriaceae bacterium | reverse complement strand
AACATTCTGGTTGTTTTTGAAGTATTTTCGTTGTTTAAAATATCTAAACAATAAGAGGTTGTCAAAGAGGTTAAAGCTGAGTCTGCACTCGAATAGGCAGCTGCCAGTAATCCCACTAAAAAAATAATCCCGAAATAAGCCGGCATCGAATTAAACGCCAGAAAAGGAAAAACTTTATCTGTTTGTTCCGGGAGTTCTATTCCGCTTTGATTCGCATAAAGATATAACAAGGCTCCTAAAAATAGAAACAAGATATTGACGAATACTAATATTACATAAAACAGCTTAATGTTTTTTTGAGACTCTTTAAGAGTTTTGCAACTGATGTTTTTTTGCATCATGTCTTGATCCAGCCCCGTCATTACAATTGCAATCAAAGCGCCTGCTAAAACTTGTTTAATAAAGTTGTTTTTATCTTGCCAACCATTCTCAAAGAAAAAAGTTTTCGACAAATCACTGTTTTTGACAACAGAAAACATATCGAGCAAACTTTGATTCATTCCTGATGTAATGGTAAAAATTGCAACAACAACAGCCAAAATCATAAAGAAAGTTTGC
>JAGQZA010000297.1 GCA_020435805.1 Flavobacteriaceae bacterium | reverse complement strand
GTCTTGTCAATGAACTTTTTGTTCTCTTTCTACCTGCGTTCAGGGGTGTTTTCAGGCTATGATCGCACCCGATACTTGCAGAAGAGTACAACGGCAACATAAATTGGTCTCGATCCAATCCCGTTTCCTTTGAAACGGCGCCCCCAGGTCTCCGGGCTGATGTTGTGTTTTGTTCGCGGCTTTTGACCGCAGCACTTTTTTTCCTGATGGGGATGAATCCCCCTCTTGTTTTTTGGCTTGTGGAGGATATCCCGCTTCGGGCGGGATGACCCCTGGCTTGTGGAGGATATCGGATTCGAACCGATGACCCCTAGCTTGCAAAGCTAGTGCTCTAGCCAACTGAGCTAATCCCCCCTTTCATTGTCCGCCGCATGGTCCGCCAACTGGCGGTGTGAAGGCGGATGACCGGATGGATCCGAGCACTTCTTTGTGCACCCCGTTGGTGTTGCACCTCTGGCTGTGTGGTGGGCGGTGAACCCGCCCTGATGACCAGTGGCTTTGGCGGGCGCTGTAGGGCTAACCAGAGTTGAACTGGTGACCTCTACATTATCAGTGTAGCGCTCTA
>JAGQZA010000296.1 GCA_020435805.1 Flavobacteriaceae bacterium | reverse complement strand
AAAGCTGCCGGTGGTGATATCACCTGGAACATGATTCATTACGATGTACAGTTGATTGGTGGTATGGTACTCCACGATGGTAAGATTGCCGAGATGCAGACAGGGGAGGGTAAGACTTTGGTTTCAACTTTGCCGGCCTATCTGAATGGTATTTCTGGCCAGGGTGTACACATCGTAACAGTAAATGACTACCTGGCCCGACGTGATGCCGAGTGGAACAGACCTATTTTCGAATTTTTGTTCCTTACCGTAGATTGTATTGATAAATACCGTCCTCACTCTCCACAGAGAAGAGCTGCTTACAATGCAGACATTACCTATGGTACCAACAACGAATTTGGTTTCGATTACCTCCGTGATAATATGGTGCGCAGTAGTGAAGAGATGGTACAGCGCAAACACCACTTTGCCATGGTCGATGAGGTGGACTCCGTATTGATCGATGATGCACGGACACCATTGATTATCTCCGGTCCGGTTGAAGCAGGTGAGGAAGAACAATTGTATATCGACCTTAAGGCCCACGTAGAAAGATTAATTCAGGCGCAAAGAAAATTGTTCACTGAT
>JAGQZA010000295.1 GCA_020435805.1 Flavobacteriaceae bacterium | reverse complement strand
ACTCTTTCTCTAGTGCTATGTCCACGGCACGATCCACCATGGTAAGCTCGCCCAGTTCATCGGGAAGCGGTGGCGGTGGCTCCAGTGGTGGCGGTTTTGGCGGCGGCGGTGGCGGAAGTTGGTAGGTTTTTTGTAGTGAGTAGTATATAAATAACCGTCTCCGCGATTCTACTTCCGTTTTTAAAAAAACGGCCTACCGAAAAGTTTCCGTAATAATTTGAAGTGAAGATGCCGTAAAATTTTAGGCTGTTTGAGGTATGAAATACCGAGTTCCTAAAATTTAGGCAGCAAGCAATAAATTTAGGAAACGTTTCGTAAGCCTAGATTTTTTTGTTTCGATGTCACCCTGAGCATTAGTGAAAAAGAAAATATATTTTCTTTTGAAGCTAGCTTACGAAGTAAGCCGAAGGGTTCATCAATGGAAAAAAGAAAAGAAAGAATTAAACCTTTTTAAGCACTACACTCACAACCTTCGCATAAATAATTATTTATGCTCGCTTGTCCATCAAGGCAAAAATGAACAAAAGGAAAAGCAATACAAAAAAGAAAGAAAGGGTATCTACCTAAATACGGCATT
>JAGQZA010000294.1 GCA_020435805.1 Flavobacteriaceae bacterium | reverse complement strand
GTTCCGGACGGATACCCTGCGCGTGCCCTGGCAGCACTGATTCTGGCTATTAATTTTGTGACTATTCAGCAATTGGCGATTAGCTGTTGGCTATTGGCGGCCAATGCCCATAAAAATGGGATGTAAGCTTAGAGTATGTTTGGAGGCCGGGTTTGATGGCGAGAAGAGTCAATTATTTGATGAGATGAGGCGCTTTTTGCAGTTCGTACCTGAAAGGTACGGACAAAAGAAGCAACGAAATATCATCAAATAAGTGGCCTTCGTAGCCCAAAGATTGGCCTCCAAACATACTCTTAAGCTACCGGTTTTTTGCTTAACATACCAACCTTAAGGGCAGGCAATTTGCTAATGGCTAACCGCCAAAAGCTAACTGCTGAATAGTTACTTAATTTTATTATCTGTCTTCTAGCAGTTGCCTTAGGGACGCCATCTTCACAGATGGTTAAGGCGGAAAGCCCATCTACCAGGACATTTCCATTATAGGGTTCTAAAAACGATTTTGTTACTATTCAGCATGGGGTCTGAAATACGCCTGACGCAAAATTTTGTAGACTTTTTCCCGCTGGAACCCCTTCTC
>JAGQZA010000293.1 GCA_020435805.1 Flavobacteriaceae bacterium | reverse complement strand
GCGATTGCTCTTTAGCTGAAATTAATCCTCTTGTTGAAACTGCAGAAGGAGACGTAATCACTCTAGACGCAAAAATGAATTTCGATTCAAATGCTCTCTATCGTCACCCCAATATTATGGAGTATAGAGACCTTACTGAAGAAGATCCTGCAGAAGTAGAAGCCAGTAAATATGATCTAGCTTTTATCAAACTTGATGGAAACATAGGGTGCTTGGTAAATGGAGCTGGTTTAGCGATGGCCACTATGGATGTGATCAAGTTACAAGGTGGAGAGCCTGCAAACTTTTTAGACGTGGGCGGCGGAGCTACTAAAGAAAAAGTCACAGAGGCTTTTAAGATAATCTTGAGAGACAAAAACGTAAAAGGAATTTTAGTGAATATTTTTGGCGGCATTATGAAATGTGACATCATTGCTGAGGGAGTCATCGCCGCCTCAAAAGAACTCGGATTAAAAGTTCCTCTTGTCGTTCGGCTAGAAGGAACAAACGTAGAATTAGGAAAAAAACTTCTCAATGAGAGTGGTTTAAATATCACGCCAGCAGATGATTTAAATGATGCTGCGAAAAAAGTCGTTGAAGCA
>JAGQZA010000292.1 GCA_020435805.1 Flavobacteriaceae bacterium | reverse complement strand
ATTGCCACTGGGGTAGCACTGCGAGTAAATGGAGCCGAAGCACTTTGGTACAATGGTACCTACTTTAGTTATGGGTTTGGGGGTATTGGTAATTATTTTCAGGATAATGTAGGGATTGGCGTAACAGGTTCTGGGTTCCAATTGGAGTTGAGTGGAAATTCTGCCGCCAAGCCTACTTCTTCCGCTTGGACGGTAGTTTCAGATAAAAGATTAAAGACCAATGTACATGAGTTTAATGAAGGTTTAGCCATTGTAGAAAAAATTAACCCGGTGTGGTTTACCTATAACGGAAAGGCTGGAATGCCTTCTGAGACAGGGGTGGGAACCATTGCACAAGAATTACAAAAAGTAGCACCCTACATGGTAAAAGAGTGGGAATATCAACCCGAAGGAAAAAAGACGGGAGAAAAATATCTTGGAGTGGACTACGGCGCCATGGACTTTGTACTTATCAACGCCATCAAAGAACAGCAAGAAATTATTAAAGCACAAAATGAAAAAATAAATGCTCTTGAGCAAAGATTAGAAAAACTAGAAAACAATAAATAATGTAAACTTTACTACTATGAAAACACTTCAATTG
>JAGQZA010000291.1 GCA_020435805.1 Flavobacteriaceae bacterium | reverse complement strand
TGGATTATGTTAACTTGAATTTCTTCCGTAGATAATTTTTGGAAAGAATCGGTCAAGGCTCCTACCGATCCGTCAACGTCACCTTTCAGGATAATATTCAATTCTTTGAAATCACCCAACGCAATACGACGTCCAATTTCATCCAACGTAATATGACGTTGTGTTCTAACCGATTGCTCTCTTTGAAGTTGCATACGTTTGGCCGCTATTTGCTTGGCTTCACGTTCGTCTTCAAAGACATTGAATTTATCACCTGCTTGAGGCGCACCGTCTAACCCTAATATAGAAACCGGTGTTGATGGCCCGGCAACTTTCAAATCATTTCCACGCTCATCATGCATGGCTTTTACTTTTCCACTATGGCGTCCGGCCAAAACATAGTCGCCAATGCGCAACGTTCCGGCTTGCACCAAGATGGTAGAAACATACCCACGGCCTTTGTCCAAAAAGGCTTCCACAACTGTACCTGTAGCAGGTTTGTCAGGGTTTGCCTTAAGCTCCAGTATTTCGGCTTCTAGAAGTACTTTTTCCAGTAATTCTTTGACTCCTACACCTGTTTTAGCTGAAATATCGTGTGATTGTAT
>JAGQZA010000290.1 GCA_020435805.1 Flavobacteriaceae bacterium | reverse complement strand
TTACCCTTGAAGCCAATCCCGATGATCTATCCAAAAATCGAATTTTCCAATTATCCAACAGCCCCATCAACCGTCTAAGCATAGGTGTTCAATCCTTTTTTGAAGAAGATTTAACACTCATGAATCGGGCACACCATGTGGAAGAAGCAATTCAATCTATCTATTTAGCAAAAGCCTATTTCAATAATATCACCATCGATTTAATCTACGGAATGCCAAATATGAGTAATGGACGCTGGCTTCAAAATTTGGAAAAAGCATTCGAGTTGGAGGTACCTCATATTTCCTGTTACGCCCTTACGGTAGAACCTAAAACGGCTTTAAAAACCTTTATTGAAAAAGGGATTATTTCCCCTGTAGAAGATGAAGTTGCACAGGCCCACCATCAAATTTTGGTGGAAGAAACCGAAAAAAGGGGGTTTGTAAATTATGAGTTTTCCAACTTTGGAAAACCCGGATTCGAATCGCAGAACAATTTGGCTTACTGGCAAGGGAAATCCTATTTGGGCGTGGGACCTTCGGCACATAGTTTTCATGGGAAAACCCGAAGTTGGAATGTGGCAAACAATGTAAAATACCTAAAAGAAATGGA
>JAGQZA010000028.1 GCA_020435805.1 Flavobacteriaceae bacterium | reverse complement strand
TAACTTGGCCTCTTGTACCGCTACCCTAACGGTAGTGGACGACTTGGGCCCTGTGATCGAAGGATGTCCTGCAGACCATACCGTAGATCCGGGACCACTTAACTTGTTCTACGAACTGCCCGATTATTGGGATCTAGGAGGTATCACTGCGGATGACAATTGTACAGACCCTGTGACCATCTTTAGCCAGAGTCCTGCTCCTGGTACCTTATTGCCCGATGGCGTTTACACCATCTCTATCTGTGCTACCGATGAGTACGGAAACGAGGGCTGTTGTACCTTCGAGCTTACCGTAGAGAGTATCCTTGGTACCGACGATGTGGCACTGGACAACGCTATTGCTATGTATCCTAACCCAACCGATGGACAGGTAACCATTGCCAATACTTCCAACATCCAGTTGGAAAAAGCGGTGATTTACGATGCCAACGGAAGACTGGTACAACAGGTTGACCTTCGTGGTATGGCCACCGAGAGAACCTTCAACGTGTCCAGCCTTGCTTCGGGTGTGTATATGGTACAGATCCAAAGTGAAAGCGCACAGACCGTGAAACGTTTGATTCGTAGATAATACAAATCAACTTTATAAACATAAACCCCCTCCAAAACGGAGGGGGTTTATTTTTTAATCTTTCAAGAATTAAAGTGAACTTTTAAATTGTTCTAAAAACCGAATATCATTTTCACTAAGCATACGAATATCTGGAATTTGATGAAGCAATAAAGCAATCCTGTCAATTCCCATTCCGAAGGCAAAGCCGGAATATTTCTGCGAATCGATACCACAATTTTCAAGCACGTTAGGGTCCACCATGCCACAACCCATAATTTCCAGCCAACCGGTACCTTTGGTCATTCTATAGTCGGTTTCGGTTTCGAGCCCCCAATACACATCTACTTCGGCACTGGGCTCTGTAAAAGGAAAATAGGAAGGGCGAAGTCTAATTTTTGACTTCCCAAACATTTCAGTCGTAAAATATTGTAGGGTTTGCTTTAAATCGGCAAAGCTTACTCCTTCATCCACATATAAGCCTTCCACTTGATGAAAAAAACAATGCGAACGAGCCGAAATAGCTTCGTTTCTATAAACACGCCCTGGAGAAATAGTACGAATAGGCGGTTTGTAAGTTTCCATATACCGAACTTGTACCGAGGAGGTATGTGTTCGCAATAAAATATCGGGATTGGTTTGTATAAAAAACGTATCCTGCATATCGCGTGCCGGGTGATATTCAGGAAGATTTAATGCGGTAAAATTATGCCAATCGTCTTCAATCTCGGGACCTTCTGAAACGTTGAAACCAATTCTTGAGAAAATTTCAATAATTTTATTTTTTACCAATGATATAGGATGTCGAGACCCTAAAGAGATGGGTTCGCCGGGGCGAGATAAATCGCCATAAACCCCTTGTGTTTCTTCATTACTTTCAAAAGATTCTTTAAGTGAGTTTACTTTTTCTTCAGCTTTATTCTTTAGTGTATTTATGGCTTGCCCAAACTCTTTTTTTTGGTCGTTGGCAACATTTTTGAACTCGGCAAAAAATTCCTTCAGAAGCCCTTTACCTCCAAGGTATTTAATTCGGAATGCTTCTACTTCTTCTTTCGTTTTTGCCGTAAATGCTTCTACTTGGGCAATATGTTCTTTTATAGTATCTATCATAACATCCTAACGGTTGTAGCTCACAAAAATAGGGCTTTCTGAAGAATTAATCGATGACTTTCTTTTCCAAAAAATACAATACAATGGCTTCTTTCATTAATACGCTTTGCTCCCCTGCCTTTAAAGGAGGTAGTTGCTCTAAAATTTTATAATGTGGCCAGCCCTCATCATCAAAATAATCAAACTCATAATACCCAAAAGGTTCCAGCAATCTGCAAATGGCAATATGCATCAAATTAATTTTTTCATCTTTTTTAAATTTACGATGCAGCTGTCCCAATTCTTGTAACCCTATCAAGTAAATAATAGCATCCAAATCTAAGGGCTCCCCGTCTGCAAATTGCTTGCTTAACAAGCTTACAATTGCTTCCCAGCGTAATTTTATTTGTTCATCTCTAGCCATAGGGTACAAAAATAAGGGTATTTAAACATTAATTACAGGAAATTGTATCTTTACCAAAAGACGATTGAAGAATGAATAGTACAGATATAGTTCTTGGGGTTATTTTACTCCTTGCTTTTTATTCGGGTTTTAAAAAAGGGCTTTTTGTTACCCTTGCTTCCCTTGTTGGCTTAATAGCCGGTGTGTATGGTGCTGTGTATTTTTCAGACTATGCCGGAGCCTATATAGCTCAATGGTTTGATTGGAGTGAAGAAATTACTAAATGGGCTTCCTTTGCCGTTACTTTTTTGCTTATTGTATTGGTTTTACACCTCATAGGAAAATTTCTTACCAAAATAGCCGATTTTGCAGCCTTAGGTTTGCTTAACAAACTGTTAGGGGGAGTGTTTTCGTCCCTTCAATATGCGTTTATTTTAAGTGTTGTTTTTTTGTTTTTTAATTCATCAAACCTCACAGGATATATTATTTCTGAAGAAAAAAAAGAAACCTCATTTTTATACTCCAAAATTGAACCCATAGCCCCGTGGATACTTCCTACGTTGATTCAAGAGTTTCAGAAAATAACCCCTGAAAATGAATCGGTAGAAAGTAGTGAATAAAGGTTACATATCTTTAGAAACAGCTTCTTTAATATAGACCATTGCCGATTTGAAATCTGAAAAAAGACATTCCTTAGGAACCAAATCCGGGATAATATCTATACTTGCTAATTTTGCATTTACTTGCTCCTGAAGCCCTTCAAAAACAGGCTGAATATTTCGCTGGGTAAGATCCAGCAGCACCTCTTCCATGGCATATAAACCGGATTGGTCTATATAGGGTACTTCGGCCATTCGAATGATTACATGAGAGGCTTCCGTAGGAATTTCTTTGGACAATTCTTGAAAATCTGAAGTATATCCAAAAAACAAAGGCCCTTTTAATCTTTTTATAAATACTTTCGATTTTAATTCGGCAGGAACATTCACCTCATCTTTCCATGGCATATCAAGTTCTTCTGAATTTTCTAATTGAATCACCCTGGACTTTGAAGCAGTGACATCTCCAATTTTTTTCATAAAAATAATAGATGCCAAAACAAAGCCTATGCCCACGGCATATACCAAATCCCAAAAAACCGATAAGACGAGAACTACCAGCATGACAATGACTTCTCCTTTTTCCATTTTGGGGATGGCCTTTAAGCCTTTATAATCCATCACTCCAATCCCTACGGTGATTAAAATCCCAGCCAAGACAGCTGCAGGAATCATCGATGCTATGGGTCCTGCAGCCAATAAAACAACTAATAACAATACCGAAGCAATCATCCCTGAAAGTTTTGTGGTACCCCCTGAGGATATATTTACTACAGTGCGAATGGTAGCTCCCGCTCCCGGAATACCTCCAAAAATGGAAGCGATACTATTCCCTATTCCTTGCCCTATCAATTCTTTATTTGGGTTATGTTTTGTTTTAGTCATATTATCTGCCACCACCGAAGTCAATAAAGAGTCAATAGCTCCCAAAAATGCCAATGTCAAGGCGGTTAAAATATAAGGTGACAATGTCCCAAAATTAAATGCTGTAAAAATTTCCAAATTAGGTAAAGGTATCCCCGCCGGGATTTTTTCGATGGGTCTATACTCCAGTTTCAAAAAATAGGCTCCAAAAGAAACCACAAAGAGCGCCACCAAAGTGCTGGGGATCTTTTTGGTTATGTATTTAAACCCATAAATAATAGCTATTGTGAGTAATGCCAAAATAAACTCCAGCCAGTTGATGTTGTGTAATGCTCTTGGCAGGGTTTTTAGTGCTCCAATCACTCCGGAGCTTTTACTTTTCGCAAGGGTGGTTGCCTCTACCAAAATTTCATCTTCGGTTATTTCTTCGGCTCTTTTTACCGTTTCTTTAAAATCTTCCAAAACCAAAATCCCTTCTCCTGCTTCCTCTTTTAATATTTTATCGAGAAGTACTTCTTCGGCTTGAGGTTTAAACTCATTGATAAAAACAGTGTCGTCTTTGGTATAATATCCTACCAATGGCAATAATTGTGTAATTAATATAATAACCCCAATCGCTGTCATAAATCCTGATACCACTGGATAAGGGATATACCGTATATACTTTCCAATTCCTGTTAACCCCAATCCAATTTGAAATAGTCCCGCCAATAAAAACACAGTTAATATGTAGGGTAGTGCTTTTTCTAAGTTTCCTTCATTAGCTGCTATAATTCCTGCAATAATGACCATGGAAACTGCTGTCATAGGAGCGGTGGGTCCCGAAATTTGCGTGTTAGTTCCCCCAAAAAGAGAGGCGAAAAACCCAATAAAAATAGCTCCATAAAGTCCTGCACTTGGCCCTAGTCCAGATTGTACCCCAAAAGCCAGTGCTAAGGGTAACGCCACGATTCCGGCAGTAATTCCGCCGAGAAGATTTCCTCGAAAATTGGTAAATATATTTTTAAACATCACGTATGTTTTTAAAGTTAGTTGTCTTTTAAATAAAAGCTAAAAAGGGGAGGCTAAATTCGTTTACAAAAATTCAGGAGGGGGAGAAATGGTGGAAGAATATTTGTTATTCAAAAGTAATTCTGAATTTTTTACAGGATGTTTTTTTTCTGAAAAATTAGAAACACTAAACACTGTATAGGGTGTTAAAAACATTGCTTCATTAAAAGAAATAATCTCTGCATTGTCTTTATTTTCCTCTTCGGATAAGGAAAAAATATAGCTCGTATCTACCGTGTTATCTATCAAAAAAACGGTTGTTGGAGTAATTAAAACCCCTACAAATAAAACTATAAGAAAAATGATTTTAAATTTCAAAAAAAGGCAATTACTAAAGTCTCATTAAAGATAGCGAAAACTATTCACATAACCTTAAAGTACTTTAATATCGGCTTCCGGAATCCACCCGTCTTTCCCGTCTGCAAGAAGGATTCTAACCCAGTTGTCTTCCGTTTCAAGAATAGACACTTTGGTTCCTTCGTGAATTTTAAAGGCTGTTTCATCGCTCATTCGGGGGCCGTTTTTTACTTCGGCTACTTCTACAAAAACAATGGCTTCTTTTTTATTTTTGGCTTTATGAAACGTTCTAAATGCCATCGTAATCCCTGTAAATAGAACGAATAGAGAAATTAAGGAACTAACAAAAAGGAGCCTTTTTTTATGGGAGTGAAACGAAAAATAGTACCCTAAAAAGAATACCATAAAAAGGATTACAGCCACCACACTTACCCAAGCCCACCCATTATAGGTGAGTAGCTTTGAAATTTTGGCATCCCATTGCGCAAAAAAAGTTTGCGGGAGTGGCTCAATGGCATCCACGGCTGCATTTTGGGCAAATGCCAGATTGTTTTTAATTTCAGCATCGTTGGGCGAAAGCTGTAAGGCTTTTTCATAATAATAGATGCTCGGGCCAATATGGTTAAGTTTATAATGCGCATTGGCCATATTGAAATACAATGCTGCTGAATGCTCCCCGCTAGAAAGAATCTTCATCCAATTGGCAATGGCTTCCTGGTATTTTTCGGCTTTATACTGTTCTTTTCCTTGTTCGAAAAGGGCATCGTTTTGAGCGTTTCCTACCAGGGAAAAGAAAAACAGAAGTAAAAAAAACGTCTTTTTCATCACTCAATCCTTTATTTAAATTGTTTATCAATACTTGAAAGCAATTGTACCGCAGTGTCATAATCCTTTTGAAGAGAGCCTGCTGAAGTCCCTGCATAACGGGCAAATTCACAGCTTTTTAGAAGACCAATAAATTCTGATATTATTTGGGCATCGACCTTTCTTTCTGAAAGTAATTTTGAAATATGCTCTTTGGACATTTCGCTTGTCTCAATATTCAATTTTGCCTTAAGGTAGTTATGCAAGGCTCTTTCCAAAGACTCGTAAAAAGTATCTTTATTTCCTAAATTCTTTTTGGCTTCACTTAAGTATTTTTTTGCCAGAAGGTTGGCATGGCGTAATTTATTTCCTTCCACATCATTTAAGCGCTCCCTTCGTTTTCTTCCTACTAAAATGAACAAAGGAATAATTAGTAATGGAACTGCTAAAAGACCCCAAAATACTTTAGATCTAAAAAAGTTCTCCTTCTCTATAGGCTCCAGATTGGCATCGAGCTTAATGTACTTAAATTGGTCCGAATCCAAGGTAACCTGTTGTTTATTGTTGGTTGCCACAGGATCTTTTGAAGAAGTTACTGGGCCATTTTCAACCTCAATCACAATTTCTTGAGAACTAAGTGTTTTGTAAGTTTCAGTTTTGGGGTCAAAATAGGAAAACGTAATAGGGCGTAAAGGATAATTCCCCTTAAACTGAGGAACTACGGTATAGGTAGAAGAAATAGAGCCCGTCATTCCGCTGATTTGGGTTTTAATATTATCACTACGGACCGGTTCATACACTTCCAAAGAATTAGGGAAAGTAACTTTAGGTAAATCGAAAAGTTTCAGGTTTCCATTCCCGGAAACCGAAACATTTAATTCTAAAGACTCGTTGGCATCCAATGTCGTTTTATTGGTGGTAACTTTAAAATCAAAGTTTCCAACGGCTCCCGTAAAATTATCGGGTTTTCCTTCCTGAGGAAGTGGTTTTACCGAAATAGTCCTGTTTCCGGCAGATATGGTTTTATTAACCCTATTCATTAAATACCTACCGAATAAATCCCTACGATTGCTTCGTACATCTATTGGTACATCCAGCGTTAAAGGCTCAATATTTAGTTCTCCAGATTTTTGGGGATACAAAACAGTGGTGCGAAGAATGACATACCGATAATCTTCCCCATTATATTTTCCTTCATAAATTTTTAAATTCCCTTGATTATCAATATTCTGACTCCAAAAATCGGCATACTTTGGGGTATCAATTTCACGCCAATTGCTGGTTATACTCACTTCGTTTGAAACATAAAGTTTGTAAACAACCGTAATAGCTTCATTTAAATAAGGGTTAGCATTAGAAACTTCGGCCACCAAATGCACATTTTCACTGGCCAGATAATCGGCATTGTTTCCATCCTTCGGAATTTCTACTGCTGCGGTCACTTGTACCGAAACCGGTGGCGACTTATAAACTTGTCCATCCACTTCGATACTGGCTTGGCCAATGGTAAAATTCCCTTGTGCCTGCGGAGCTAAGAAAAAGGAATAGGTTTTTGAATAACTTCGCTTTCCGTTAATCCAAGAATTGCTTATTGCTTGATTGGGACCTCCTACTACCCTGAACCCTTCAAAACTTGGGGCAGTGAAATTATCGCCGTCTTGATTCATTTCAAAATCTACCCGTAAGCGTTCGTTAATGCCCAGTTTCTTCTTGCTCAATTTGGCTTCAAACTGCACTTGAGCTTGTACTAAGCCCCCTAAAAGGAGGAATATAAATAGATATAAAACTTTTTTCGCCTTCATCATTACCAATCTTTTGTCGATTTTACTTTGGCTCCCTTTTGCTTTTGAACATTTATTTTATCCTGCACCTTTTTTTCTTCATTATTCATAGCGTCTAAAAGGTTTTTTATTTGCTGAGGTGACATTTGGCCGGGAACCGGCTGTTGCTTTTGGTCTTTGGGCTGGTCTCCTTCTCCTTGTTGGTCTTTATTGGGCTCTTGGGGTTTATCCTTTTCACCTTCTTTGTCGCCCTCCTTTTTGTCGTCTTTTTCGTCTCCTTGATCTTTATTGTCTTGCTTGTCCTCGTTATCGCCTTCTTGATCTTTGTTTTGATTGTCTTTGTTCTCCTGCTTCTCTTTTTGGTCTTCTTTTTCTTGCTGATCTTTGTTATCATCCCCATCGCCTCCTTGCGGCGGATTTTTCTCCAGCATTTCTTTTGCTAAAGCCAAATTGTAACGTGTTTCATCGTCGGCAGGGTTATTTCGTAGAGCATTTTTGTAGGCTTCTACGGCATTTTGATACTCTTTGGCATTCATAAAAGTGTTCCCAAGGTTATGGAAGGCTTTATGCTTTTCGGGCTTTGTAGTCGCTATGGAAGCCGCTTGTTTAAAGCGCATCATCGCTTCGTCATTCTTGGCTTTGTTGTAATAGGCATTCCCCAAATTGTATTTGCCAATCTCTTCGGAAGGGTTTATAGCAATGGCTTTTCGGTAATTTACTTCGGCGTCTGGGAAATTTCCTTTGGAAAGTACTTCACCTCCCTCGGCAAGATAGTTGGTGGCTTCTCTTTCAATTTTCAATTGTTCTTTGTTTTTTTCTTGGGAAAATACACTTCCGAAGCAAAAAATAATCCCCAGTAAAATGCTTATTCTTTTCATTTTTCTCCTTCATTAAATAAGTTCAACTTTTGCAACCAAGCGGTTTTTCGTTCTAAGAGCAGGACATCCAATATCAACAAAAATAATGCCCCTCCCAAAAACCATTGAAACTGGTCTTTGAAATCGGTAAATTGTTTGCTTTCAAATTCTTTTTTGTCCATGCCGTTTAAAATGGCTGTCACTGTTTCTACCACTTCTTTGGTATTGCTCCCTTCAATGTATTCGCCGTGAGCATTGGAAGCAATTTCCTTGAGGGTTTCTTGATTGAGTTTGGTAATTACCTGCTCATTGTTTTCATCTCTTTTATAAAACTGAAGCACTCCGTCTCGCTTTATAGGAATAGGCGCGCCCTGAAGGGACCCAACGCCAATAGTATAAATCTTGATGCCCATTTTTGAAGCCTCCTCAGTAATTTCTGAAATGTTGCCTTCGTGATCTTCTCCATCACTAATAATGAACAATACACGATTGGTTTGGTCTTCATCATTATAAAACGTTTGCGCCATCGTAATGGCTTCGGTAATGGCCGTTCCTTGTGAAGAAACCATATCGGTATCCATGCTGCTTAAAAAAAGTTTTGCCGAGGAAAAATCGGTAGTAATAGGAACTTGTGGGAAAGCACTCCCGGCATAGCCAATAATGCCAATTCTATCGCCCGCCAGACTGTTTATGATTTGGGTAATAAGTTGCTTCGATTTCTCCAAACGGTTGGGAGCAATGTCCTCGGCAAGCATACTTTTGGATACGTCTAAAGCAAAAACCACATCTACGCCTTCGCGTTTTACCGTTTCTATTTTAGTTCCAATTTTAGGGTTTACCAATGCGAAACTTAAGCAAGCTAATGCTAACGATAGCACTAATACTTTTAAAATTGCTTTAAAAATAGAGCGGTTAGGGCTTAACTTTTTTAATAATTCGGTGTCTGCAAATTTATTTTGAGTTTGCTTACGCCACACCAATATCCCTAAAAACAGTAATACTAATGCCGGAATAGCAAAAAGCACATAGAAATATAGGGGTTGTTCTAATTGATACATAGCTTATACAAAACTTCTAAATACAGTATAACGAAGTAGTAATTCCAGCCCCAATAATCCTAATGCCAAGAGGGTTAACGGGCGGAATTTTTCATCGTAGTTTTTATATTTAAATTCTTCTATTTCTGTTTTTTCCAATTTGTTGATTTCATCATAAATCTCGCTCAACTTGGTATTACTTGTGGCTCTAAAATATTTCCCTCCGGTAGTTTCTGCAATTTCTTTCAGTAAGGCTTCATCAATTTCTACTTGTACATTGCCATACTGAAACTGCCCATTGGGTAAAATTCCGATGGGGGAAACCGCCATCCCGTTTGTTCCTAAACCAATAGTGTAGGTTTTTATTCCAAATTCCACTGCCAATTCACTCGCCGTTCTTGGGTCTATAAAACCGGTATTATTTACGCCATCGGTTAGTAAGATAATTACTTTGCTTTTGGCTCTACTATCTTTTAATCTGTTTACCGATGTTGCCAATCCCATCCCAATAGCCGTTCCCCCTTCAATAATGGTGTTGTAGGTAATGCTTTTTAAGGATGAAAGTACAATACTTTTATCACTGGTAAGCGGTGTTTTGGTGTAACTTTCGCCTGCATATTCCACCAAACCAATACGGTCGTTGGGGCGTTCGTTAATAAATCGGCCTGCTACTTCTTTAAGCGCCTCCAACCGATTGGGTTTTAAATCGCGTGCCAGCATACTAGCCGAAACGTCTATGGCTATTACAATGTCGATACCGCTGGTGGTTTTTACTTTAGTGCTTTCATCTACATTTCTAGGTCGCGCCATAGCAATTATTAAAGCACTTAAAGCTAACAATCGAAAAACAAACAAAACAGGACGTGCCTTTGCCAACCAGTTTTTGGAGGTTTTAAATCCTTCAATACTGGAAATTTTTAACGAAGCCGTTTGCTTATTTCTTTTGAAAATATGCCAAACTATGAGTAACGGCAGCAGTAAAAACAGCCAGAAAAATTGTGGGTTGACAAATTCGAAATTGGTAAACATTACTTCTCTTGTTTTTCGCCTTCGTTGGTAATTTCTAGTTCCACCGAATTGATGATTCGGTTTTTAATTTCTTCAGCATACTTGGCATCATCCTGGTACACCAACAGTACGGTTTGTATTCCTCCTTGCTGCGCAAATATGAGTAGTTCATAGTCGCTTTTTTCTTTCAGCATCTTGCTTTCTGAAACTTGCACATTAAAATCTCCATGAGCTTTTAACCCTTTAATCCCTTTCTCGGTTTCAAAATCTTCACGTTTCACGATCATATTTTTGGCACCTCTATTTTCAAGTTCATTCAATGAACCGTCTAATGCCATATTTAAATCTATTTCTTGCTCTTGTTGCGAAAGCTGCATAGTAGCTACCGTTACAAAAAATGCTTCTCGTAAATCGCCTGCGGAAAAAACAGCCATTTTACTTATTGCTTGTTGTACTTGAGGCGGCACACTATCTCCCACTCGCTTTAAAACTTCGGGGGTTTCAATAATTACGGCAGGATTACCATATTCGCTTTTATACCATCGCCCTTCGGCCAATTCACGCATTTCATTTCCAAAAATTTTATCCTTCAAATTATCGAACCCTGTTATACTTCCGTAGGTGAGTAACCCTGCTACCATTGCTATAACAGTAAATGTAATTCCATAAACCCACTGCTTTCTTTTTTTCCGTTTCGCCAATAATTCTAGATAGGCTTCATTTTCTGCCATTTCTTCCTCGGTGGGTTCCGGAATGGCTTCGTGTGTTTCGTTGATGATTTCTTCAATAGTTTTTCTGTCGGAAGTGGCTTGTGAAAAATCCTGTTGATATTTGGCAAATTTTACCAAATCGGCACGTTTTAAAATGGCATCCAGTTTTCGAATCATTTCTTGGTCAAAATCGAAATGCCCCGCATCTTTATGAAGCATCAATCGTTCAATTAATTCGTCACTGGTACTTTCCAACGCTTTATCATCCACTTCTCTGTCGATATAGCGTTTTACAATCTCGGTGAGGGATGAATAGTATGCTTTACTTTTATTTTCTTTTAAATATTCGGAAGCATCTAATTTTTGAAGTGCCACCATGGCTTCTTCGTAAGGGGGTAGTTGTTTTTCACGTTCTTCTTTTAATTTTTTTCTTCGGAAGAAATAATACAGCAAGCCGGCAATAACCAATAACGGAAGTAACCAATATACTAATTGAAGCCAATTAAACGGGGAGTTATTAACCTCAATAGCGGGTTTTATGTCGAACATCTTCTGCTTGGTAGTATCTACAGGCACATCCCGCACTTCTACTTGAATGGAATCTGTGGTAAAATTTTTATTGTTAATAACAATATGTTGCGAAGGAATGGTATAAGCCCCCGAATCGAATTGGGTTAAACCATATTTTTTGATAAGGCGGTATTTGGCATCGGCAAAACTGGTATCCACCTTATAGGATTCTATCATCTCCAGCGGACTAAAGCTTTGCCCTTTGGGGAAGAGTACCAACTCGGTAGTATCGGCCTCAACTTCTATGGTGTATTTAATTTCCTCACCAATGCGAATTAGCGTGGTATCTACTTTGGAGGTTACTTGAGAAGCACAGAGAGAAGAGAGAAGAGAAAAGAGAAATATTAGAACCCCCTTCGCTACATGTAGGGTAAAAATTGAATAAAATTTAGCTCTCTTTTCTTTCATCTCTCTTCTAAAATCTTTTTTATCCTCTGCGTTTAAAATAGCCCAATAGTTTTTTAACATAACTTTCATCTACCCGACAATCTACTGTGCCGGCACCACTTTTTCGGAAAGCATCTACAAAAGCATCCACTCGTTCTCGGTAATATGTATGATAATTGGCACGTACACTCTTAGAAGCCGTATTTACGAGTAATAATTCGCCAGATTCTTCATCTTGCATTTGCACCATTCCAAGATTGGGGATATTTTCTTCTTTTTCGTCGTACACGCGTATTCCTGTAACATCGTGCTTGCCGGAGACAATTTTTAAAGTATCTGCATAACCATCGGTAATAAAGTCGGAAAGCACAAAAACAATGGCCTTCTTTTTCATCACATTGGTTAAGTATTTTAGGGCTTGGGCAATGTCGGTTTGGGTGCTTTTGGGTTGAAATTCTAACAACTCACGAATGATTCGAAGCACGTGAGACTTTCCTTTTTTTGGTGGAATGAATAATTCAATCTGGTCACTAAAAAGAATAAGTCCAATTTTATCGTTATTCTGCAAGGCTGAAAAGGCTAAAGTGGCGGCTATTTCAGTAACAATTTCGTTTTTAAACTGGTTCTTTGTTCCGAAGAATTCCGACCCGCTAATATCTGCCATGAGCATCATGGTGAGTTCTCGTTCTTCTTCAAACACCTTTACAAAGGGCTCGTTATACCGTGCGGTTACGTTCCAATCGATGCTTCGAACATCATCTCCATACTGGTACTGCCGTACTTCGCTAAAAGTCATCCCGCGACCTTTAAAGGTACTGTGATATTCTCCACCAAACACATGATCGCTTAGGCGACGTGTTTTAATTTCGATCTTTCGTACTTTTTTAAGGAGTTCCTTCGTGTCCATCTTTTGATTTCCGATTGTAGATTTTTGATTTCCGAATTCAAAAATTTAAAACAACAAATCGTTATTCGTCATTCTAAAATCTAAAATCTTAAGGTACTTCAATAACGTTTACAATCTGATTGATTAAATCTTCGGAAGTTACGTTTTCGGCTTCGGCTTCGTAGGTAATTCCGATACGGTGGCGCAATACATCATGAACTACGGCACGAACGTCTTCAGGAATTACATACCCTCTTCGCTTAATGAAAGCATAACATTTGGCTGCCATAGCCAAGTTGATACTTCCCCGTGGGGATGCCCCAAAACTAATAAGGGGTTTAATGCTGGAAAGATTATATTTTTCAGGATTTCGGGTGGCAAAAATGATATCTAAAATATATTTTTCAATCTTTTCATCCATATAAACCTCGCGAACGGCCGCCTGTGCTTTTTTAATTTGTGCTAACGTAACTACTGGGTTTATTTTTTCATACTCCTCTTTCAGGTTTTGACGGATAATGAGTTGCTCCTCGTCAAGTTTTGGGTATTTGATGACCGTTTTTAACATAAAACGATCCACCTGCGCTTCAGGTAAAGGATACGTTCCTTCCTGTTCTATGGGGTTTTGTGTAGCCATCACGAGGAAAGGTTTTTCCAGTATAAAAGTTTCATCTCCAATAGTTACTTGCTTTTCCTGCATGGCTTCCAATAATGCAGATTGTACTTTTGCAGGAGCCCTGTTAATTTCATCTGCCAATACAAAATTGGCAAAAATGGGTCCCTTTTTAATACTGAAATCGTTTGATTTCATATTATAAATTAAGGTTCCCACAACATCGGCCGGAAGTAAATCGGGGGTAAACTGAATTCTACTAAAACTTCCATGAACGGCTTTAGCAAGGGTGTTTATAGCTAAGGTTTTTGCCAACCCGGGAACACCTTCAAGCAAAATATGCCCTTGTGCCAACAGCCCAATAAGCAATCGCTCCACCATGTGCTTTTGACCCACAATTACTTTATTCATTTCTAAAGAAAGAATATCCACAAAAGCACTTTCCTTTTCAATTTTCTCGTTTAAGGCTCCTATATCCAGAGTCGTAGTTGTTTCTTCCATACGATAATTTTTTTCAGAATAAATTCGTTTTAAAATCACCCGCAAATTGACCATTTCTCATGAAAATAGCTGTTAACAATTGGTTAAAAATTCTTATAAATAAAGGGCTTGTAGAAGATTTAAGTAAAATCAAATGATTATTTTTAAAAAATTGAAATTCATTCTATGCAAACACACTTTTCAAAACTCATTCAAGGCTGCATGACGTGGGGGGCTTGGGGAAAGCAACATTCTAAAAATGAAATGATTGAATTAATGCTCCACGATATTGAATGTGGGATTACCTCTTTTGACCACGCCGATATTTACGGTGATTATACTACTGAAAGTGACTTTGGAAAAGCTTTTGCCGAAAGTGGCGTTAAAAGAGAGCAAATTCAAATTATTTCAAAATGTGGTATTCAATATGTGGGAAATACCCGAGCAAACGAAATAAAGCATTATCAATACGATGCCAATTATATTATTTGGAGTGCTGAAAAGTCTATCAAAGACCTGCAATGTAACTATTTGGATTTGTTATTATTACATCGCCCCAGCCCCTTAATGCATCCCGATGAAATTGCAAAAGCTATTGAAAAACTAACGAACGACGGAAAAATAAAGGCATTTGGTGTCTCTAATTTTACCCCTTCTCAAACTGAACTCATCAATTCAAAAAACTCGATTGAATATAACCAAATTGAATTTTCATTAACAGCCCACCAAGCTATGTTTGATGGAACTTTAGATACCATGATGCTTAAAAACATAACTCCCATGTGCTGGAGCCCTCTGGGGACTGTTTTTAAAGAGCGAAATGATCAAATTCATCGTATTCATACCACATTAGAAGCTCTTTCAGAAAAATACAATGCCTCCAAAGACCAACTATTATTGGCTTGGATTATGAAGCATCCATCCAACATACATCCAGTAATTGGTACCACCCATAAAGAACGAATTAAAAATGCTATGGAAGCAACAAAAATTGAACTTTCAGACATTGACTGGTTTCAATTATTGGTTGCAAGTCAAGGCCATAAAGTACCATGATCATTGTTGATTGAAAATTATTATTTATGATTAAAAACAGAACAGCATTAATAACCGGGGCTACTTCAGGTATTGGTAAAGCCACCGCAGTTCTCTTTGCCAAACACGGCATTCGATTAATTCTTTGCGGAAGAAGAGAAGAGCGATTATTTCAACTCGCTTCAGAATTGAAAAAATTTACTGACGTAACAACACTAAGGTTTGATGTTCGAGATAAAACGGAAGTATTTGAAGGTATTCATTCACTCCCTAAAGAATTTTCAGAAATCGACATTCTTATCAATAATGCCGGGAACGCCCACGGGTTAGACCCCATTCAAAGTGGAAACGTTGAAGATTGGGACGCCATGCTGGATATAAATGTAAAGGGGCTGCTGTATGTAACCAAAGCCATAATTCCCAAAATGCTGGAAAGAAAATCGGGGCACATTATTAATATTGGTTCTACGGCCGGTAAAGAGGTATATCCCAATGGCAATGTGTATTGTGCCAGTAAACATGCGGTAGATGCCCTTAACCAGGGTATGCGAATAGACCTTAATGGTAAGGGAATAAAAGTAGGAGCTATTAACCCCGGAATGGTGGCGACCGAATTTAGTGAAGTGCGTTTTAAAGGCGATACTGAAAGAGCTTCCAAAGTATATCAAGGTTTTACGCCGCTTCAAGCTGAAGATATTGCAGAAATTATTTGGTTTGCAGTAACACGACCACCTCATGTAAATATTGCCGATTTAACCGTTATGTCTCTTGACCAAGCAAGTAGCACTATCGTTAATAAAAAATAACTTTTTCCCCCTCGAGCGCAGTCGAGAGGTTTTTAATTTATCTCTATTGAAGAATAGGTCTCGACTGCGCTCGACCAGACATACTAATGATTAACAAACGCCTTCTTATAAAAAACCTACTGGCTCACAACGATGAGAGTAGTTTTTACGATAAGAAACGAAAACTGGATTTGGGTACCAAAGAAGGAAAGGCCAAGTTTTTAAAGCATATCTGTGCACTTAGCAATAGCAACCCAAAAAATAACAGTTACATAGTTATTGGCGTAGAGGATGAAACTAATGAAATTACGGGAGTCGATTTTTTTGATGACAGTAAAATTCAAAATTTGGTAAATGCGTATCTTACCAATCCACCCCTAATTGCTTACGAAAATGTCATGTTTCCACACCTTCCGGCAGATAAAGTTGTGGGGTTGGTCACTATTCGTCCCACTGGGGAAATTACATCGCTTCGAAAAAATATTTGGAAATATTGGGGGGGATCTATCTTCTTGCGTGATGGGAGCATTTCGATGCCCAAAAATTTCGACATCATCATCAAGGATGTTAATTCTGAAATTGTAAAGTCTATTGAAAACCAATCCAAAAATAATATAGAGCACACCCTCGACGGGGTTATTCATTTTATGAATCAACAGCATAGTGACTTGCCCTCCCATTACAAAGTGTTCAAAGAGCAATTTGTGGTATGTTGGGCTGGAAACACAAAACATGTAAAAGGGACAGACTATTATTCTCGTGTGGACATTGAATTAATTAACGAGCAGGTTCGTTTGTTTTATTCCGCCTTAGATGAAATAAGTATTGAATATAATGACGATATTTTCAAAATTACCGAATATGTACATTTAGGATTGAATGAAAATTACAAATACTACCCTTTGGAAGAAGTAACCATTTTGTTCAAAGAAAATGGCTCCTACCATATGGATTCCAACCTTATTTTTGAACCGCCACAATTTAACAAACGCACGTTGTACCATATTTACAATGCCAATAACGCCTTGTTAGAAAAGCTGAAAAAAAACATTCCACTTACCGAAAGAGAAGAGCGCGACCTTCAAAAATTACCGGCCACTTATCTCATCTGTTTTCTTAATAATTTTGAAGATGCCAAAGAAAAATTGCTGGAGTCTAAAGATTTTTTGAAACAAATTAATGGGAATGTGTACCAATCGTTTAAAGATGCTACGCGTATTCTTAGAAAAGTAAAGTATAATTAACACTGCATTACTCATTATTTTCTATCTTTAAATCATAAAATAATTAAACACTACTACCATGGGGATTTTCGACAAAATCAAAGAAAAGCTAAGTAATGAATTTATCGACATCATCGAGTGGCTCGACTATACAGATGATACTATTTGCCACCGTTTTGAACGTTACCAAAACGAAATAAAAAACGAAGCAAAACTCATTGTTCGCGAAGGGCAAACAGC
>JAGQZA010000289.1 GCA_020435805.1 Flavobacteriaceae bacterium | reverse complement strand
AAGAGGTAACTATTCAGCATCGTGGTGATTTGACCCCTCAAGCAAAATTTTGTAAGCCGCCCTTCCCCTTCCAAGGGGAATGAGAAGGGGTTCCAGCGGGAAAAAGTCTACAAAATTTTGCGTCAGGCGTATTTCAGACCCCATGCTGAATAGTAACACTAAGAGCATGTTTGGAGGCCGGGTTTGGAGATAAAAAGTGTCAATTTCTTGTTGAGATAAGGCATCTTTTTGCAGCTCATACTGGTGGTACGGGCAAAAAAAGTAACGCAATATCAGCAAAAAAGGGGCATTTTTTAGCCCAAAGATTGGCCTCCAAACATGCTCTAAGTACTCTGTTAATTAAGTAAATTATCGTTTCTGGGCGAAAAGGCACGGCCAGAAGCATAAGATATTTATTTAACAGAGTACTAAGAAACGATAAAACACAACGCTCTTGGGATGATCGAAAAACGGGCCGGTGTCTCCCCCAGGAACTCCCCATCTGCTTCGAGGAGGGTGGGCGGCTCGCCGTCAGCTGCCTGCACTTCAAGACTGGTAGCGTAGAACGTTTCCACCTTTGGGTGCTCGCCGATAGAGCCATTGTAAAACCGGTATG
>JAGQZA010000288.1 GCA_020435805.1 Flavobacteriaceae bacterium | reverse complement strand
TCGGAGGGGATTTAGGGGTGGGTTTTAAAATGTTTAAATCCACTTTTACGACATCGAATTTGACAGCAGAACACAACAATGTTACGGAGTCCCCTCCTCGGAGGGGATTTAGGGGTGGGTTTAAAGAAGATTGAATCCACTTTAGGGACATGGAATTTGATAGCAGAACGCAACAATGGAAGGGAGTCCCCTCCCCGGAGGGGATTTAGTGGTGGGTCTTAAATGTTTGGATCCACTTTGGAACTCGGTTGAATGTTTCAAGTTTAGGAAATCCCGTTTTCCCGGGAGTCCCCCTTTGAAGGGGGGTTTAGGGGGATGTTTTAAGAATTTGACAGCAGAACAAAACAATGGAACAGAGTCCCCTCCCTGGAGGGGATTAAGGGGTGGGTATTAATTAGTTTATAAAATGACAACAAGCGCGACATTAAGTTTTAGCCACGGAGTACACCCGGAGTACTTCAAGCACCTGACGGATGCCAAGCCCATCGAGCAGATGCCTTTTGCCGAAACCTATGTGTTGCCCCTGGGCCAGCACACCGGTGCCCCGTCCAAAGCCCTGGTACGTAAAGGCCAGGAAGTCCGCCGTGGTCAAATGATTGCC
>JAGQZA010000287.1 GCA_020435805.1 Flavobacteriaceae bacterium | reverse complement strand
ACAAGGAACCATTAGCCTTTATAGCCAGAAGTTCCAAGCTGGTTTCAAATATCGCGGACAGGTTCTATTCATCAAGTTTAATCCGCCCGACACCTCTTGGTTGTGCCTGGATAATGGCCAGAATATCGTCCTGGCTCTGCCCGATCAAAGGTTCTTAAAGCAAAATCTCTATAATCTATGTCAATGAACTTCTTTGAAATCTTTTTGTCGCATCGGGTCGTCAAAACTTTAAGTCGCCCCGCAACCCTATAACAATATAACCCACAACTCCATCCCATGCGTATAGTCGGCGGAAAATTCAAAAGCAGGCGTTTCAACCCCCCGGCAAAGAACTGGCCGACCCGGCCAACGACTGATTTTGCCAAGGAAGGGCTGTTTAACATTTTATTGAACCACTGGGACTTTGAAAGTATCAAGGTGCTCGACCTTTTTGGAGGGACCGGCAGCCACAGCTATGAGTTTATCTCCCGCGGCTGTTGTGATGTGACCTACGTAGATAAATTTCCGGGCTGTGTGGCCTTTGTGAAAAAAACGGCAAAAGAGCTGGATATTGAAAAATGCATACACATCATCAAGGGAGATGTTTTTAAATTTATAGAGTA
>JAGQZA010000286.1 GCA_020435805.1 Flavobacteriaceae bacterium | reverse complement strand
GAGTATCTCCGAAAAAGAGGCTTTAACATCGCCCATCTAGCCACTTAACTCCTCTTTCCTTCGGAAAGCAAGCTTCCTTATTGCCCGAAGCGTCAAATAAGCATAAGCCTCATGTGCCAAACACCATAAACTCACATTCAAAAACACAAAGAGGCTTTCAAAAAGGCCTCTTTTACCCCTCTCGCTTTCTTGAAACATCCCGCTTATACCTATTCAATACCCATAATATAGGGTTGCTCTTGGCTCCGCTACCAGCAGGCTTCTGTACAAACACAGGACTAAATCGAAGGGGACGCCCTGCGCCCCTGTCGTTTAGTCCTTATATATTAGCTGCTATATTCACCTGAATTTTTGTTTAATCTCATTTTCCCAGTATTCTAAATCTGAGTATTCATTTCCGATCACCAATTTATGCGATGTCTGAATCGTCATCTTATTAATCAATTCAACTTTCTTAGAATCAACCGTCTCGATTTCAATTCTCGATTGTGTTAGTTCGTTAACTTTTCCATCATCAAAATCCCTGAAAATTGGCAATAGATTTAGACAATACTGTTTGCTAAGTGGAAAATAATGAATCACGTGACAATTTCTATCTAAATTATAAATCGAAGACACA
>JAGQZA010000285.1 GCA_020435805.1 Flavobacteriaceae bacterium | reverse complement strand
TGGTGAAATTATCCCAAAGATTATAGCGGTTGATTTGACCAAAAGACCTTTAAATTCCCAACCTACAAACTATATCAAAGAATGCCCTGAATGTGGTACGGAACTGGTAAGGCAAGACGGAGAGGCTCAGCATTATTGTCCAAATTATAATGGTTGCAATCCGCAGATTATTGGTAGAATAGAACACTATATATCCAGAAAAGCCATGGATATTGAAGGCCTGGGAGGAGAAACCGTTGCCTTATTGGTCAATCAGGGGTTAATAAACAACTATTCGGATTTGTACGAACTTACCAGGGAACAAGTTATCCCGTTGGAGCGAATGGCAGAAAAAAGTGCCGAAAATTTAATCAATGGCATTGAGGCTTCAAAACACATTCCGTTTGAACGTGTTCTCTATGCCCTTGGGATTAGATATGTGGGCGAAACTGTGGCTAAAAAGTTGGCAAAACACTATAAATCCATTGAGAAGATTTCCATGGCTTCCCAAAATGATCTAGTGAACGTGGATGAAATTGGCGTAAAAATAGCTGAAAGCGTCGTAGCATTTTTTGCTTCCGAAGAAAACCAGAGAATTATTTCGCGATTGAAAGAGTTTGGTGTGCAAATGGAAATTTCAGC
>JAGQZA010000284.1 GCA_020435805.1 Flavobacteriaceae bacterium | reverse complement strand
CAGGGTCGTGCGAATATCGTTGAACGCCATCTCCTGCGCATGCAGCGATCGGCCACTGGTCTGGATATGGTATTTCAGCTTCTGGCTGCGTTCATTGGCACCATATTTGAACCGCATCGCGGTGGCCCAGATACGCCGTGCGACCCGACCCATGACGGAATATTCCGGGTCCATGCCATTGGAGAAGAAAAACGACAGATTCGGTGCAAAATCATCGATATGCATGCCACGCGCCAGATACGCTTCAACGTAGGTGAAACCGTTGGCAAGAGTGAACGCAAGCTGTGAGATCGGGTTGGCACCCGCTTCGGCAATGTGGTAGCCGGAGATCGAGACCGAATAAAAATTACGTACATTATGATGCACGAAATATTCCTGGATATCGGCCATCATGCGCAGCGAAAATTCGGTAGAAAAAATGCAGGTGTTCTGACCTTGATCTTCTTTCAGAATATCGGCCTGCACGGTGCCGCGTACGGTTGATAGTGTCCAGGCTCGGATTTTTTCGATTTCATCATCGGTTGGCGGGCGCTGATTTTCCTGCTCGAATTTCTCGATTTGCTGATCGATAGCGGTGTTCAGAAACAAGGCCAGGATAGTGGGGGCAGGGCCGTTAATAGTCATC
>JAGQZA010000283.1 GCA_020435805.1 Flavobacteriaceae bacterium | reverse complement strand
GGTTTGATTGGCCACAATTCCTACCCGCTTTCCTTTCAACAAGGGGATATATTTTTCCGTCCGATTCGCCCCCACTATAGGTGTACCCTTG
This sequence comes from Flavobacteriaceae bacterium, assembly GCA_020435805.1. Lineage (GTDB taxonomy): Bacteria > Bacteroidota > Bacteroidia > Flavobacteriales > Flavobacteriaceae > Halomarinibacterium. The sequence continues at coordinate 534 of JAGQZA010000283.1, read as the reverse complement.
TCAGTTTGAACGGTATCTGGAACTCTACTATCAACAGCCACCTCGTGCTTTGTGCTTTGGTCTTCGGATGTAAACAACTTTCCGCAGGAAAGCAACGTTAAAACAAATAATAAAACTGTATTTTTGGTGAACAAATAGCACATTTTTCGATTGAATTTAGAATACTTCATAGCAAAACGCATCATAGACAGTAAGTCGTATAAAAGTAGTGTTTCGGCACCAATAATAAAAATTGGTATTGCGGCTATCGCTATTGGCATTGTGGTCATGATGATAGCCATTGCTACGGGAATTGGGCTTCAGCAAAAAATAAGGGATAAAGTGGTGGCTTTCAATGGGCAGATCGTGATTTCAAAATTGAGTGACAATAATTCCCAGGAAAGTACAGATCCTATCAGTATCAACCAAGCATTTTATCCGGAGTTCAAAGATGTACAAGGGGTTAAGCACATTCAGGCGGTGGCTACTAAATTTGGTGTGATTCGTACTGAAACAGATTTTGAAAGTGTTATTGTGAAAGGGGTTGGGAAGGAT
>JAGQZA010000282.1 GCA_020435805.1 Flavobacteriaceae bacterium | reverse complement strand
AGACCTTCTTTTTTTTTTCTTTTTTGTCTTTTTGAATCTTCTAAAAAGGATTTTTCGTGTGTAGCCCCATCAATTTCTAGTACTAGTCCTATTTCGTGACAATAAAAATCTGCTATATAATCTAAGATTGGAACTTGTCTGTGAAATTCAACTCCCAAAGATTTTTTTCTAATCGATTGCCATAAAATTTTCTCGGCCGGGGTTAAATTTCTTCTTAGTTCTTGGGCTCTTTCTTTTAAATCATTGCGATATTTTATAATCTTATTTGCCATCTTACATCCCTCCCCAACCCTCCCTTCAAAGGGAGGGAGGGTTTCTAGTTAATCGAATCCTTCAAAATATCTATTATCCTTTCCGAAATGGTGTCTAGTTGAATACTATCTCTTTCTTTAATAACATCCTTATCGGTTCGTGTAGGCCATATATCTTCATCCTTTAATCGTTCAGACGTTTTCCAGGTTTCGCCCAACTGATTTAAAATAGCATCTTCCCAAGTAGAAGGATGTTTGGCATCGATCCAAACCACATCGCGGTATTGGCAATCTACTAACGCTAAATCGGGCGTGGAAGCCCCGTCAAATTTTTTAGAGTCGTCCTTTTTGGCAGCCACAGTACAGAATACAAAG
>JAGQZA010000281.1 GCA_020435805.1 Flavobacteriaceae bacterium | reverse complement strand
GGTTTTTTTTTTTTTTTGGACTCATTATTGCGGGAACCTTATTTGGGTTTAACCTTGGGCTTTGGTTTAGTGTGGCGATGGTGCTTTTGGCTTCAGGGTCTATTTTATACCAAACCTCCAACATGGTCCATAAGTATACCGAAGATCAATATGTAGCAGCTTCCCTAGGGCTATTCGCCTCCTTGATGTTGCTTTTTTGGTATATTTTAAGCATCCTATCCCGTAGATAATAAACCCATTTGGAAACCGTTTTATACAGATAATTAGGGTTTTACAAATATTCGTTATCTTTCGCTTCCCAAATCTGTATGATGCTATTTTTACAACCTGACGAGAATGTAACATGGTTGGCTCCCTATGCCTATACCATCGTCTTGTTAGGTTTTGGGTTTGCTTTATTCCGGATATTTGAAAATTGGTACGCCGCCCGGTATGATCGCCCTTTTTACAGGCATTATTTCGTGTTCCGAAAGCTTCCCAAGGAGCAAGTATCCCTTCTTGAAAAAGAGCTTGATTTTTATAATTTACTCAACCGAAGGGAAAAGCGACAGTTCCAGCATCGCATAGTCACTTTTGTGAGCGAAAAAAAGTTTGTAGGGAGGGAAGGCCTCGTGGTTACCGATCGGA
>JAGQZA010000280.1 GCA_020435805.1 Flavobacteriaceae bacterium | reverse complement strand
GTAAACCCAGCCAATAAGCGTCTAATAGATGTGATTGTGGTTGGAACAGGTCTTGCCGGTGGATCAGCCGCTGCGACCTTAGCAGAATTAGGATACAATGTAAAAGCATTTTGTTTCCAGGATTCGCCACGTCGTGCACACTCCATTGCTGCACAGGGAGGGATTAATGCTGCCAAAAATTACCAAGGGGATGGCGATTCCATTTATCGTTTATTCTATGATACCGTCAAAGGGGGCGATTATCGTTCTCGTGAAGCTAACGTTTATCGTCTAGCCGAGGTTTCCGGAAGTATTATTGACCAATGTGTGGCTCAAGGGGTTCCTTTTGCCCGTGAATATGGCGGTATGTTGGACAACAGATCTTTTGGTGGAGTTTTAGTATCTAGAACTTTTTACGCAGCAGGACAAACAGGACAACAATTATTGCTTGGAGCGTATTCGGCAATGAACCGTCAAATAGGCCGTGGTAAAATTAAAATGTACAACCGCCATGAGATGTTGGATGTGGTGATTGTCAACGGAAAAGCACGAGGCATTATCACCAGGAATTTGGTCACTGGCGAAATTGAGCGTCATTCGGCGCATGCGGTGGTTTTAGGAACTGGAGGTTATGGAAATGTCTTTTTCTTATCTACCAA